>NZ_JBBCIR010000054.1:0-178091 GCF_037189885.1 Paludisphaera sp. | reverse complement strand
GCGGGGGGGCGCCACCGGCCCCTCCCCCCCCGGTAGTGGGTGGCCCTAAGGGCCGGGTGTGGGCCCTGGCGCTTCGGGTTGTGCTTCGCCCTCGTAAGCCATGGACCGTCGCGACCCCCGAAGCGCCAGGGCCCTCACCCGCCGCTGGCGCGGCTGCCCTCTCCCGGGGGGAGAGGGGACGAGAGGATCGACCGCCTCTCGAATCGGCTCGTCCACGCCTCATTCCGCCATCGCCACGAACGGGCCGGCGGCGGATTCGAAGTAGTTGTGGACGAGGTACCAGGCGTCCACCCCCTCGCCGCCGAGGTGGGGGGCGAGGTCGGCGACCTGGACGGCGTCGACGTCGCCGCGGATCAGGACGAGGCGGCCCTCCTCGACGCGGACGGGGGGCGTGGGCGCGGGGGCGTAGCGGGCGACGCCCACGGCCATCAGCACGGCGGCGGCCTGCGCCAGCAGGACCAGCGCGGCGGCGGCCCAGCGTCGGCGAGGCGAGGAGACCGCCGGCGCCGGCTCGGGCTCGTCGATCCGGCCGGCGACGCCCGCCCAGACGCGGTCCCACGCCTCGGCCGAGGGCGTCGGGGGCCGGGTCGCTTGCCAGAGGCGGTCGAGGTCGTTCATCGGCTCACTTCCATCCTGTCTTCCCGGCTCAATCGAGGCCCTTCAGGCGGTCCCAATCGAGCGACTCCTGGAGCTTGCGGCGGGCGGCGTTGATCCGGCTCATCACGGTGCCGATCGGGACGCCCTGGGCCTCGGCGATCTCCCTGTACGTCAGCCCGGCCTCGGCGAACATCACGAACGTCGCCCGCAGGGTGGGGGAGAGGTTCGCCAGCGCCTCGTCCAGGGACCGCCGCAGGTCGGCCCGGGCCAGCCCTCGCGAGGGGTCGTCGTCGGGCGTCGCGCTGGTCGGGTCGGCCTCCAGGGGGACCGCCTTGCTCCGCTTGCGCCGCCTCCCCTGGTCGAGCGCCGTGTTCACCACGATCCGGAGCAGCCAGAACCGGAACCCGCCGCGGCCGTCGAACTCGTCCAGCCGGCGGAACGCCTTCAGGAGCGAATCCTGGACCGCGTCGAGCGCGTCCTGCTCGTCCCCCAGGAGGCGGTAGGCCGCGCGGTACGCGTCGTCCCGATGGCGGAGGAACAGCTCCTCGCGGGCCGCCGGGTCCTCGTCTCGGGCCCGTCGGACCAGCAGCTCGTCGGGGATGGATGCGATCGTCGGGCCGTCCGGCATGCGCTCTCCCACCCTGACGAGACGATCGCGGGACGTCCGCTATTCGATCCCCGACTTTCGGGGTAGACTAAGGGCCCAAGTCCGTCGCCGCATCATCATTGTAACGCGAGGAGACCGGACCGCCGTGCCCGTCGAGGTCCTGATCCCGGAAGACGCCCTGCGGGCCCGCATCCATGAGCTGGGGGCCGAGGTCGCGCGCGAATACGCCGGCAAGCCGCTGACCATCGTCGCGGTGCTGACCGGCAGCCTGATCGTCCTGGCCGACCTGATCCGCTCCATCGACGTCCCCCACCGGATCGGCCTGGTCCACGCCAGCAGCTACCGCGGGGCGACGACCACCGGGTCGACGCTGGTCATCAACGAGGCCCTGGCACCCGACGTCGCCGATCGCGACGTCCTGCTGCTCGACGACATCCTGGACACCGGCCGGACCCTCGCGGCGCTGGTGGACCACATCGCGGTGCGCGGGGCCCGGAGCGTGAGGACGGCCGTCCTGCTCCGCAAGCTCGGCCGCCAGATCGTCCCGCTGGAGCCCGATTACTGCGGCTTCACCATCCCCGACGCCTTCGTCGTCGGCTACGGGCTGGATTACGACGACGACTACCGCCACCTCCCCTATGTCGGCGTCCTCAAGGAAGGGATGATCGGCCGACCGCCGCGAGACCCATGACCGCCGAAGCCCCGGACGCCCCCCTCAAGCTGGCCCTGATCTCCCGACGCTACCCGCCCCTGATCGGCGGCGCGGAGCGCGTGCTGGGATACCTCGCCGAGGCGCTGGCCCGCGAGGGGGCCGACGTCTCCGTCCTCACCTCCGCCGTCGGCGAGGCCGCCGCGGCCCCGGCGCGCGAGGAGATCCGCGCGCGGGGCGGCCGGCTGGTCGTCCATCGCCTGCCGACGTCGCCCCTGCGGTTCGTCGGGACGTGGCTCTACATGCGCAATTTGGCGAACTGGCTGCGCTCCAACCCCGTCGACCTGGCCTACGTCTCCATGCTCAAGCACGACGCCCACGCCGCCCTGGGCGTCGCCGCGCGCCGCGGCTTCCCCGTCGTCCTGCGCCCCGAGGGCGCGGGCGACACCGGCGATATCGCGTGGCAGGCGAGGGGGAACTTCGGCGGCCGCATCGCCCGCCGCTGCAAGGACGCCGACGCCTACGTCGCCATCTCGAAGCCCGTCCGCGACGAGCTGACCGCCGCCGGATACGACGGGGCCAGGATCCACGACCTGCCCAACGGCGTCCCGATCCCGATCCGCCCCTGGCAGCGACGGCCGGACTGGCGGGACGCCCCGCGCGCCTCGTTCGTCGGCCGGCTCGCCCCGGAGAAGGATCTGCCGACGCTCCTCAGCGCCTGGCCGATCGTCCGCGAGTCGTTCCCGACCGCCCGGCTCGTCCTCGTCGGCGAGGGGCCCGAGCGCCCCGCGCTGGCGAGACTGGCGGCCGGCCTGGGCCTGGGCGCCGAAGCCTTCGCCATGCCGGGCGCGACGGGCGACGTGGAATCCGAGCTGCGCGCGTCCGACCTGTTCGTCCTGCCGTCGTCGGAGGAGGGGATGAGCATCGCCCTGCTGGAGGCGATGGCCCTGGGCGTGCCGGCGGTGGCCTCGGCGATCCCCGGGAACCGCCGGCTGGTCGTCGACTTCAAGCACGGCCGCCTCGCCCCCCCGGGCGACGCCGGCGCCCTCGCGCGGACGATCGTCGAGCAGTGGTCGAACTTCGACCGGGCGTTCCACATGACCCGCGCCGCGCGGGGGCGGGTCGAGCAGCAGTACGCGATCCGGGCCGTGGCGCGCCGGCATCTCCAATTGTTCCGGGAATTGATCGCGCGGAAGCGATCGGGATGAGGAAACGGGGTCCGAAGTGCTGAAGGTCTTGCAACTCATCCCGACGCTCGACCGCTCGGGGGCCGAGAAGCAGATGGTGATGCTCGCGGCGGGGCTGCCGCGCGATCGCTTCCGCGTCGAGGCGGCGGCCCTCACGCGGTCGGGCCCGCTGGAAGCCGACCTGGCCGCGGCGGGCGTGCCGACGACGACGATCGGCAAGCGCCTGAAGGTCGACCCGTTCGCCCTCCGGCGGCTGACGCGGTTCCTGAAGGCCGGCCGGTTCGACGTGGTGCAGACCTGGATCTTCGCCGCCAACGCCTACGGCCGCGTCGCCGCCCGTCGCGCCGGCGTGCCGGTCGTCGTCACCGCCGAGATGGCCGTGGATCTCTGGAAGGGGCCGATCGAGCGGTTCGTCGACCGCAAGCTGGCGACATACTCGGACAAGCTGGTGGGGAACTCCCGCGCCGTGGTCGATTTCTACGCCGGGCTCGGCGTGCCGGCCGACCGGCTGGAGATGATCCATTCGGGCGTGGCCGACGACCCGCCGCCGGCCGTCGACCCCGCCGCCGTCCGCGTGGAGATCGGCTTCCCGCGCGACGCCAAGCTCGCCCTGTTCGTCGGCCGGCTCGCCCCCCAGAAGCGCGTGGCGGACCTGCTGAAGGTGCTGGACCTCTTGCAGCACGTCCAGCCCGACCTGCGCACGGCGATCGTCGGCGACGGCCCCCTGCGCGGGTCGCTGGAGAAGCTGGCCCGGCAGCTCGAACTGACGGACAGGGTCCGGTTCCTCGGCCATCGCGACGACGTCCCCCGCCTGATGGCCGCCGCCGACGTGGTGACGCTGCCCAGCGAGTACGAGGGCCTGCCGAACGTCGTGCTGGAGGCGATGATCCAGGCCAAGCCGGTCGTCGCCACCGCCGCGCCGGGGACGACCGAGGTGGTGGTGGACGGCGTGACCGGCGCGCTGGCGCCCGTCGGGAGCCTGCCGCTGCTGGCGCGCGGCCTCCGCGACCTGATCCGCGACCCCCGCCGCGCCGCCGCCCTCGGCGCCGCCGGCCGCGAGCGCGCCCTGGCCGAATTCCGCGCCGACGCCATGGTCGCCCGCTTCGCCGACCTCTACGAGCGCCTCGCCGCCGCCAAGGGCCTGGCCCCGGCCCCCGCGCCGACGACCGGGTGACTGGCCTCGCGCCGGCCTCGCCCGCTATGCTGATGATGTGTGAGGATTCGCGGACCTCGGGGCGCGGGACGGATGGCCGTTCATCTGGAAATTATCGTCCCGGGCCCGCCGATCTCGAACCAGCAGCGAACCTCGCGCGGCAAGACCGTGCTGGCCAACTGGAGGGCGGCGGTGTCGACGGCGGTTCGGGCGTCTTGGTCTGGCCCGAAACTGACGACCAACCTGCGAGCGACGATCATCAACTTCCACGTCGGTCCGGAACCGCCCGTCGATCTGGACAATATGTCGAAACCCATATTCGACGAGATGCAGGCCGACGTTTACGGCGATGATCGCCAGATCCGACAGGCGCGTCTCGTCCACCTGGAGATAGGCGCGCCCGTCGCCATCGCGAACGCTTCCAAGCTGCTCGTGACCGCGATTCGAACCGGCGGTCCGTTCGTCTATGTCCGCGTGGAAGACCCGGAATCCCCATATCCGCTCCCGGGGTGACCTCATGGAAAACGATGATCTGCTAGAAGGCCTCGCCGAGCGATATCGTCGCCAGGGGTACAAGGTGACCGTCCGGCCCGACCGATCCGCCCTGCCGCCATTCGCGCGGGACTATACGATCGAGTTGATGGCGGAGGGGCCCGGCGGGAACGTCCTGGTCTCGGCGAAGCCTTCGGCCGAGGAACTCGCGCGAGACGAGTCCATCGCGGACTTGGCTGATGTCGTCGAGAAGAAGCCCGGCTGGCGTTTCGACCTGGCGCTCCTGGGGCCGCCCGCGTTCCCCCGGCCCGCTCGACAAGACGCGACCGACATGACGCGACAGCGGATCGAGGAGACGCTCGGGAAGGCGCGGAGCATGTATGACGGCGGGTTCGAGCCCCAAGCAGTCGTCGCCGCCTGGTCGGCGCTGGAATCCGCCATGCGTCACCGCCTGCGCTCGATGGGGCGCGAGGCCGGCTTCGGCACGCCGGCGCAGGGGATGCTCAGCGCCCTCATCTCGGCCGGCGAGATCGATCACGCCGAGTTCCACGACCTGGAAGACATCTCACGCCTTCGGAACGTCATCGTCCACGGCTTCGAGCCTCCGCCGATCGGCCGCGACGCCATCGAGCTTACGGACGAGATCGCGCGTCGGTTGCTGAACGAGATCGAGATGCAATCGGCGGCGATGTGAATCCGAAAGGGGTGCCCCGGGCCCTTCCACCGGGCGCGTCGGGGCGGCATCATGGCGGGGTCGGATCGTCGACAGCCTTCGTCCTCCAGCGTAGGGTCCCGCCATGCATCGGACGTTTCCGCGCCTCGCCGCCGCGCTGCTGCTCGCGGCGCTCCCGTCGCTCGCCTCCGCCGACGACGGCCCGTTCACGCTCAACCTGAGATCCCGGGGCGTGGTCGACGGCCGGGTCGAGGTCGTCGAGACGGTCGCCGAATGGGAGCCGAGCAAGACCGCGATCATCGTCTGCGACATGTGGGACAAGCACTGGTGCAAGTCGGCCGAGCGTCGCGTGGGCGAGATGGCCGGGCCGATGAACGAGATGCTCAAGGCCGCGCGGGCCCGGGGCGCGTTCATCATCCACGCCCCCAGCACGACCACGGGGTTCTACGACGGCACGCCGCAGCGCGACCGCGCGCGGAACGCCCGCCACGTCCCCACTCCGGTGCCGCTGGCGACCTCGCCGCGGTGGGGGACCGCCTGGTTCTGGATCGACGCCAGGCATGAAAGCGTCCTGCCAATCGACGACTCCGACGGCGGCTGCGACTGCGCCGGCGAGAAGTGCGAGCAAGGCGACCCCTGGACCCGCCAGAACGCGGCCATCGAGATCGGCGAGGCCGACGCGATCACCGACGACGGCCAGGAGACGTGGAACCTGCTCGCCGAGCGCGGGATCGACCGCGTCATCCTCTGCGGCGTTCACCTGAACATGTGCGTGCTCGGCCGGCCGTTCGCCATCCGTCAGATGAAGACGCTGGGCAAGCAGGTCGCCCTGATCCGCGACATGACCGACACGATGTACAACCCCGAACGCCCCCCAGGCGGCACCCACTTCGACGGCAACGCCCTGATGGTCGGCCACGTCGAACGCCACTGGTGCCCCAGCTTCCTCAGCGCCGACCTCACCGGCAAGCCCCCGTTCCGCTTCGCCGGCGCGCCCGCGGAGTGACCCGTCGGCGCGGCCGGCGCGGGCTCACTTCGGGATGTCGAACCAATCCCCCGGCTCCAGGACGACGGGCCTGGAGTCGGTCTCCTTCTCCACGCGGGCGGCCCAGGCCCTGGCGTCCTGGGCGATGGCGGGGAAGGTGTCGTAGTGGATGGGGATGACGTGCCTCGGCTTCAGCAGGTTGATGGCGCGGATGGAGTCGTCGACGCCCATCGTGTAATAGTCGCCGATGGGGAGCAGGGCGAGGTCGAGCCCCTCCTCGCCGATCAGGGCCATGTCGCCGAAGAGGGCGGTGTCGGCGGCGTCGTAGACCTTCGTCCCGTCGGGGAACGTCAGGACGAAGCCGCAGGGGTTGCCGCCGTTGGAGCCGTCGGGCAGGGCGGAGCCGTGGAAGGCGAGCGTCAGCTTGACGCGGACCCAGTCGGCGAACGTGAACGAGCCGCCGTGCTGGAGCCCCTCCACCTTCGAAAGCCCCTGCGACGGCTGCTGGAGCCAGCCGCTGATCTCGTAGTTGCTGGCCACCGTCGCGCCGGCGCGCTTGGCGATGGCCACGGAATCGCCGACGTGGTCGCCGTGGCCGTGGGAGATCAGGATCAGGTCGGCGGGCGCGTCCTCCGGCTTGATCGCGGCCTTCGGGTTGCCGGTCAGGAACGGGTCGATCAAAACGTGCTTGCCGTCGTTTTCGAACAGCAGCGCGGAGTGGCCGAGCCAGCGGAGGCGGGTGGACATGGCGATCGTCCCTCGGTCTCGGGTCGGATGGGTCGTGGGCTAGCCGTCCATCATAGCCGAAGCTCGGCCGGTCACTCCACGCCGGGGAGCGGCGGCAGGGCCAGGCGCTCGCGCAAGAACGCGATCGACTTCACGACGGCCCGGTCCCAATCCCCGGGGTCGTCCCCTCCGCCGCCGTGGTTCCCGCCCGGGATGGTGAACAGCTCGACCTCGACGCCCGCCTTCTCGCACGCCTCCTTGAAGGCCGTCGCCTGCTCGTAGGGGACCAAGTCGTCCTTCGTGCCGTGGACCAGCAAGGCGGGGGCGTCGCCCGCGTCCAGGTGGAACAGCGGGCTGGCCGCCTCCTGGGCCTGGCGGTCTGCCTTGCGGTCCCGCCCCAGGAGGTCCTCGACCATGTGGCGCGAGCCGTCCGGGAACCGCTTCGTGAGGTCGACCGGCCCGGCGATCGAGACGGCCGCCTTGATGGCCGCGGAGGGCTTGCCGGCTTCGCCCTCGTCGGCGGTCGTCGCCAGCAGGAGGACCAGGTGGCCGCCGGCCGATCCCCCGAACGCCGCGACCCGATCGGGGTCGATCTTCCATTCCCTCGCGCGCTCGCGGACGTATCGCACCGCGTCCCTCGCGTCGTCGAGCTGAGCGGGGAAGGCATGCCTGGGCGCGAAGCGATATTGCACCGTGACCGCCGCGCAGCCCTGTTGCGCCACGCTGAACAGGGCGTCGCGGAACATCGACCTGTCGCCGCCGCGCCAGCCGCCGCCGTGGATGAAGACGACGACCGGGAACGGCCCGTCCCCGTCCTTCGGCCGGGCGTAGTCCATGCGCAGCGTCTCGCCGTCGACCTCCTTGTACGGCACGTCCTCCTCGTACACGATCGAGTCCGGCGGCCCGGGCGCCCGCCCCGCCATGCCCATCGCCACGGCGAGGGTCATCGCCGCCGTCAGCCCCGCCCACTTGATCCAGGTCTTCACGAGTCGCTCCGAGTTCGAGGTCCAGACGACCCGAGAAACCATCCCTGTCCGCCGGGCGCGCGTTTCAGCGGCCGATCCCGCGATGATACCATGGCGCGTCGCCCGGCCGCCCACGCCCCGCTCGGAGACCGCTCGCATGAGACCGCGCCGCGTCGCCGCGATCCTGATGACCACCGCCGTTGCCGGGCTGCTCGCGATCGCTCCCCTCGCGCGGGCGTCGGACGTGCTCGTCGACCGCCCCGGCTCGCACGCGCTCGGGGACGCGACGCTCACCGTCGCCGCCGCTGGGGATCTCGTCGACCTGCGCGTCGTGGAGGCCGACGGCCGCGAGTCGCTGGGATTCGACCTGAGGGCCCCGGGGTCGCGATGGCTCGTCCTGGGGTCGCCCTCGGGGGAGGTCTGGGCGAGCGGCGGCGCCGACGTCTTCGGCTGGCGTCGCGAGGCCGACGGGCTCTACCGCGCCATCGAGATCATCGACGCCGGAGGCCGCCCCACGCGGCGGCTCCCCGACGCCTTCTTCGACCGCCTTCCGGCCGCCGTGAAGGCGAACTGGGCCGAGGCCCAGGCGACGGCGAGGCCCGGGCCCGCCCCGGCCGGCCCGTTCCGCGTCACGCCCACGCGCCCCATCGACGAGATCCGCGCCGAGGCCATCCAGGCGCGGCCGCCGGCGGAAGAGGGCGAGTTCCTCGAATCCGACCTCGTCGACCTGGAGACGCTCGACCCCCGCGTCAAGCTCGACATCCGATACGCCGGCGACGACAACTTCCTGGGCGTCCCGGTCTACACGTCGGCCCGCGCGTTCCTCCAGCGCCCGGCGGCCGAGGCGCTGAAGCGGGCGCAGGCGAAGCTGGGCGAGCGGGGGTTCGGCCTGCTGATCCACGACGGCTATCGGCCCTGGTACGTCACGAAGGTCTTCCGAGAGGCGACCCCGCCGAAGTACCACGGCTTCGTCGCCGACCCCGCCAGGGGCTCGCGCCACAACCGGGGCTGCGCCGTCGACCTGTCGCTGTACGACCTCGAGACCGGCAAGCCCGTCGACATGCCCACCGGCTACGACGACTTCTCGCGCTGCGCCTTCTCCGACTACCCCGGCGTCACCCGCGCCCAGGCCGCCAACCGTGCCGCGCTCCGCGAGGCCCTGGAGGCCGAGGGCTTCCTGCATATCCCCAACGAATGGTGGCACTTCGACTACAAGGACTGGAAACGCTACCCCATCCAGAACGCGGCGTTCGAAGACCTCTGATCTCGTCCCCTCGGCCGTCGCCGCCTCCGATTCCCGTTGAGATGAAACATGCGGACTCCCCTCCGACGGACCCTCTCGCCCCTCCTGATCGCCCTGGCGTTCGCCGCGACAACCGAGCGAGGTCGAGCCGCGGACGACGCCCCGCCGGGCGAGCGGCCGACGCTCCAGGCATTGCTGGACGCCCGCCCCGGCACGGTGGTCGAGGTGCCGCCGGGCGTCCACGAGATCCGCGAGACCTTGCGCATTGCCACGCCCGGCGGCGGGCTCTCCGGGACGGCGACGATCGTCCAGGTCGACCCGACGAAGGCCATCGCGCGGATCGACCACGCCGACGGCGCCGTGCTCCGCGGGCTGACGCTGACCAGGCCCGAGGGCCGTCGCGAGACCGACCAGGAGGCCGTGCTCGTCACCGACTCCCGCGACGTGACGCTCGCCGACCTCCGCGTGATCGACAACCAGACGCGGGGCGTCGCGGTGGCGTTCCGCAATAGCGACGGCGCCCGCATCCTCGATTGCCTGATACATAACTATCAGCGCGTCGGGGTGGACGACCGGACGGGCAACGCGCTATACGGCTACGCCTTCCGTTGCATCGCCGGCACGGGCATCCTGGTCGACGGCTGCCGGGGGGCGCTCATCCGGGGGAACACGGTCCGCGAGGACCGCCTGATCGCCACGCCCGAGGTCAAGCGCGAGCACCAGCTCGGCCGCTTCGTCAAGAAGCTCCCCGAGCGCGGCCAGCTCGCGAGCCAGCGGGACTGGGACCGCGACGAGACCGACAACTGGATGCAGGGGAACGCCGTCCACGTCTCCGGGCCCGAGTCCACCGAATCGACGCGCGTCGTCGACAACCTCGTCGAGCGGGCGGGGCAGGGGTTCGACATCCACGCCGACCACGTCATCCTGGCGAACAACATCGTCGACGACGCGCTGATCGGCATGAAGGCGATGCACGGCTCGAAGCACGTCATCGTCGCGGGCAATCAGTTCAGGAAGACCACGCTCTGGGCGATGGGCTTCATGCCCGGCGCGGCCTCGCGCGCCGCCAGGCCCGCCGAGGGAGACCGCCCCGCGCTGCCGGCGAACGTGGACGGCGGCTCGATCATGGCGAACAACGTCATCACCGACTTCGGCATGGGCATGACGAACTGGATCTGGGGCGAGGAGAACCTCGGCTTCCCGATCCGCTTCGACCGCGGCCAGCTCGACGACAACCCGCCGCTGTCCGACGTGATCGTCGCCGGCAACATCGTGTACGACACCGGCCGGGACAAGATCCTCCGCGACGGCCAGCCCGAGGTCGTCGGCCCGCGCTACCGCCTGGCCGTCCGCGTCGAGGGGGGCCCCACCGCGCCCGTCGGCCTGCACTTCTCCAACAACATCCTGCACCCGGGCACCGAGGGGGTGTCGAACGTGGAGTTGAAGCCCTGACGAGGTCGGCGCGATCAGCCCGGCGAATCCCGGGCGGCGCCGTCACCGAGGCTCGTCGTCGCGATCCCCGGGGGCCGGGTCGCCCTCGATGTCGTAGCCGAGTTCCCGCTCCTCGCGGATTCGGAGGAAGTGCCCGATGGCTTCCTCCAGCGGGATATCGTCCTTCTCCCACAGCATGCGGCCGTTACTGTCCCTGGACTCGACCCAGTAATTGAGGTTCTCGAGCTGGCCGATCCTGAGGAGGTTGGCGGAGAAACCGACGTAATAGCCGGTGTCCAGGCGCAGGAGCGCCCGGAGGGCGGACGCGAGTTCGTCGTCGGAGATGGCCATCGGCGAGACCTCCAGCGATACGTTCCGCCGCATCCGGGCTTCGCGAGGCCCCCAGGCCGGGGCGACCTCCGGGCGCGTCCTCGGACCCCGTTCGTCAGAACTGGATCCCGTAGGTCCGGGGGGCGTCGCGCCAGAGGGTCATGACCTCGCCGGTGGCGGGGTCGCGGGCGGGGATGGGGAGGCTGCCGATGAGCTTGATGGCGGCGCGGAAGTCGGCCTCGGAGACCTCCTCGTCGCGGATCAGGTCCCAATCGCGGCCCTCGGGGTAGCCGCCGACCATATGCGAGTCGGGCGAGTTCTCGAGCCTCGTGTGCGAGGTGCCGGCGGGGAGGACGAGGACGTCGCCGGGGGCCATGGTCACGACCGTCCCCCCATCGCCCCCGAGGCGCAGGGTGATGCTCCCGCGGGCCATGCCGAGGACCTCGTGGCTGGTCGAGTGGTAATGGTAGTAGTCGTACACGCCCAGCTCGCGCCAGTTGTTGAGCCAGTCGTTGCGGCGGAACGTCTCCTCGATGGCGTCGGCCATGTCCCGGCCGGGCGCGGGCTTGATGACGCCGCGGTGGAGCAGCACGGGGAACCGGCTGTTCGGGACGCGGCCGTTGGGCTCGAAGGAGAACGTTTCCAGACTCGGGCTGTCGGCCATGGGGTCGGCTCCCTGGGTTCAGGCGTCGTCGCCGACGACGCCGCCATACGGCACGTCGACGCCGCCGTGGCGCCGGACGCGGATGTTGGCCTGCTCGGCGTGGCCGACGAAGCCCTCCAGGGCGCACAGGCGCGAGCAGTAGCCCCCCACCAGCGCCGCGGCCTCGTCGGTCAGGACTCTCTGATAGGTGCACGTCTTCAGGAACTTGCCCACCCAGAGCCCGCCGGTGTAGCGGGCGGCCCCGCGCGTGGGCAGGGTGTGGTTCGTCCCGATGACCTTGTCGCCGAAGGCCACGTTGGTCCGCGGGCCGAGGAACAGCGCCCCGTAGTTGCGCATGTTCGCCAGGAAATAGTCCGGGTCGCGGGTCATGACCTGGACGTGTTCCGACGCGATCCGATCGGCGATCCGGACCATCTCCGCGTCGTCGGCCGCGACGCAGACGCCGCCGTGGGTCGCCCACGCCCGGCCCGCCACGGCGGCGGTGGGGAGGACCTTCAGCAGCCGCTCGACCTCGGCGATCGTCTCGCGGGCCAGCTTCTCCGAGGTCGTCAGGAGGATCGCCGGCGAGTCCGGGCCGTGCTCGGCCTGGCCCAGCAGGTCGGTGGCGCATAGCTCGGCGTCGACGGTCTCGTCGGCGATCACCAGGGTCTCGGTCGGCCCGGCCAGCAGGTCGATCCCGACCCTCCCGAAGAGTTGCCGCTTGGCCTCGGCCACGAAGGCGTTCCCCGGCCCCACCAGCATGTCCACCGGCGCGATCGAGGCCGTCCCCAGGGCCATCGCCGCCACGGCCTGCACGCCCCCCAGGCAATAGATCTCGTCGGCCCCCGCCAGGCGCTGCGCCGCGACGATCGCCGGGGCGGGCGCGCCGTTGTAGGGCGGGGCGCAGGTGACGACGCGCGGCACCCCCGCCACCTTCGCCGTCACCACCGACATGTGGGCCGAGGCCAGCAGCGGATACTTGCCCCCCGGCACGTAACAGCCGGCCGATTGCACCGGGATGTTCTTGTGGCCCAGGACCACGCCCGGGAGCGTCTCCACCTCCACGTCGCGGAGCGCGGCGCGCTGGTGCTCGGCGAAGTTGCGCACCCGCGCCTGGGCGAACCGGACGTCCTCCAGGTCGCGCGGGCGGAGCCGGGCGACGCACGCCTCGATCTCGGCGTCGGTCAGCCGGTAGTCCTCGCGGTCCCAGCCGTCGAACTTGACGGACAGCTCCCGCACCGCGTCGTCGCCCCGACGGGCCACGTCGTCCAGGATGGTCTCGACCGTCCGCCGGACGTTCGCGTCGCCCGCCGCCGTCTCCGCGGCGTCGGCCCCGCGCTTGATCCAATTCTCCACCGCACGCCCCCTTCAGTCCGCTCGCACGACGACGGGTGATTGGCCGGCATCTTAAACCCCCGCGCCGGGCCGACGCCAGGTCCGACCCCCCGCGATGGTCCCCGCCGCCCGGCCGATCGCCACGATCGGGCTCGCCGATCGGGCGGGCCGGGGACGGCCCCGCCGGCGTCGCCGATATCGAGTCCCCCCTTGACTCATTTCGTCGATTCGCTAATTATCGAATTATGAGCCAGGTGTTCAAGGCCCTTTCCGATCCGACGCGCCGCCGCGTCCTCCTGCTCCTGCGCGAGGGGCCGATGAGCGCGGGCGATCTCTGCGACCAGTTCGAATTCTCCAGGCCGACGATGTCGGCGCACTTCGCGGTGCTGAAGGAGGCCGACCTGGTCCACGCGGAGAAGGTCGGCAAGTCCGTCATCTACCACCTGAAGCTCTCGGTGCTCGAGGAGGTGCTGCTGGGCTTCGTCCATTCGTTCGGCCCGGGCGAGGAGCCGCCGGAGGCCAAGAAGAAGGGGAGGGCGCGATGAGCAGGATTGCGCGTGTTGATTTCGCCTGGGGCGGCGGCATCGTCGCCCTGGCGCTCGGCGCGACCTTCGCGCGCCAGCTCGGCTATATCGACGGCGACACGGTCATACGGCTGGCCGTCGGCGTCAATGGGCTCCTGATCGCCTATTACGGCAATCGGATGCCCAAGGCCCTGGCGCCGAGCGCCTCCGCCCGCCGGGTCAATCGGGTGGGGGGCTGGGCCATGGTGCTGAGCGGGCTCGTCTACGCGGGGCTGTTCGCCTTCGCCCCGATCCCCGTGGCCGTCGCGGTCGGGAGCGGCGCGATCCTGACGGGGCTGGCGGCGACGCTCGGTTACAGCCTGTGGCTGCGGGCCGGGGCGAGGGCCGTCTAGATTTCCCGGCGGTCATCGCGGCCGTCGCCGGCGAGGCCCGACGAAGGACGACCCGGGCCGGGGCCGGGACGTCGCCGCCGGCCCTCGCGCCGAGCCGGGCGGGAGCCACGCCGGCCGATGACCGCGAGGCGTCGCCGATCGCGCGGGAATCTCGACTACGAGGGGAGATTCGCCGCGCGGCTGGGCTTGACGCCGTAATAGGATCAATGCTGTCATATTTAAGGGTTCGACGCGGGGCGGTTCTTCGCCCCGCGATGGACTCGACTCCATTCCCCGCCCCCGCGGGCTAGTCGGCGAATCCCCGGTCACCGCCCCTTGAATTCCACCGTCGACCGCCCGAGCCCCGCCGGGGCCCGAGCGGCGTTCGCTCCCCGTTCGCGCCGAGGCCGAGCATGAATCTCGCCAAGAAGACGTTCCATATCCCTCTCATCGTCGCCCTCGCGTTCGCCTCGTCGGGATGCGGGAGCGGCGACGGGCTGCCGAGGCGCGCGGTGTCGGGCACGGTGACGCTGGACGGCCAGCCGCTGGAGAAGGGCCTCATCACCTTCATGCCGGCCGGGCAGGGGGGCGACTCGACCTCGGCCGCCGCCGAGGTCTCGGCCGGCTCGTTCTCCGTGGCGAGGGACGTGGGCCTGGTCCCGGGCAAGTACCGCGTCGCGGTCTCCGTGATGAAGGAGGTCCGGGCCAAGGGTGCGCGGAAGAAGCAGGTCGACAACGCGACCGGCGAGATCGTCGACGACTTCGACACGACCGCCACGAAGGAATCGCTCCCCGCCCGCTACAACGCCCAGAGCGAGCTGACGGCCGACGTCACCGACGGCGGGCCCAACGAGTTCAGCTTCCCCCTCACCTCGAAATGACGCGGGCGCGGGCATCGGCCGCGCGCCCTCCCGATCCTCGTCCACCCTCCCAGGAGTCGCATCGATGACGAGTCGCAATACGCGACGCGGATTCACGCTGATCGAGCTGCTGGTGGTGATCGCGATCATCGCCGTGCTCATCGCCCTCTTGCTGCCGGCCGTCCAGGCGGCGCGCGAGGCGGCCCGCCGCATGCAATGCGTGAACAACCTGAAGCAGATCGGCCTGGCCGTCCACAACTACGGGGACGTCGTGGGGTCGCTGCCGCCGGGCACCTCGGGCTGCTGCAACGGCACCTGGCAGGCGTTCATCCTGCCGTACCTGGAGCAGACCGCCCTGGCCAACTCGTACAACTTCATGAACCCTCGCTACGTCCACCCGGACAACACGACGGTCACCCGGAGCTTCATCAACGCGCTGCTCTGCCCCAGCGTCGGCCTCCAGCACAAGCCGGTCAGCGGGGCCCTCGGGGCGTTCACCGGCCAGCTCTCGGCCCACAACTACGTCGCGAACTTCGGGGCCACCGACATCGACCAGCAGGACGTGCTGGGAGACTCCCGGTTCGCCGGCGCGCCCTTCGGGTTCATCGCCCCCTACAGCAACGCGAACCACGTCGCGTCGCCCAACAAGGGCCGGCTGGTGACGATCGCCACCATCACCGACGGCACCAGCAACACGATGCTGGCCTCCGAGCTGATCATCATCCCGCGCGAGAACGAGCTGCGCGGCATGACCTGGTGGGCCGACTCCACGTCGTTCACCGCGTATCTGGCGCCCAACTCGCCGATCCCGGACATGATGTATTCCGACCGGGCCTGCGTCCCCACCATCGCCCGGCCGACGCCCTGCGCCAACGCCACCGCCGGCCCGCTCTACCTGGCCGCCCGCAGCCTCCACTCCGGCGGCGTCAACGCCGCGATGGCCGACGGCTCCGTCCGGTTCATGAAGAACTCCATCAGCCTCCCCATCTGGCGCGCCCTGAGCACCACCCAGGGGGGAGAGGTCATCAGCTCCGATTCCTACTGACCCGCGACGGGGCGAGGCCCCACGCCTCGCCCCGACTCCCCGCGATGGACCGTCCGCCTCGAGCCCTCGGCGGACGGGGGAGTCATTTCTTCTTCGGCGTGCTCTTCTGAAACGCCGTGGGAGGCCCCTGGGGTGCCCCCGGCTCGGGGGGCGGCGGAGCGGGGGCCTCGGGTTCCTCGCCGCAACCGGCGGCGGACGCGGACGCGGCCACGGCGGCCGCGAGCGCCAGGAGGCGCCGCCTCGAAAGGTCGGTGGTCATGTCGGTCATCCTCTCGCGGGTTGGGCGGCCGCGCCGACGCGACGCCGACGCGGCCGCGGGGCTCAGTAGGAGTCGGCGCCGACGACCTCGCCGCCGGCGATGCTGCCGACGGCCTGCCAGGTCCTCGGGTTGATCGTGTCCTTGACGAACTTGCACGAGCCGTCGCCCATCAGGACGTTCACGCCGCCGGGGTGCCGGCTCCGCGCGGCGTTGAAGACGGGCGTCCCCCCGGTGCAGGGGGGGGCGGACTTGATCCGCCAGGAGCACCACGGTTCCCCCCTCTCGTCGCCGGCCAGGGCGTCGGGGATCTTGGAGTTGGGCGGGGTGTAGGTCATGAACATCGCGCAGTTGTAGTCGTCGTTGAAGATGTCGCCCCGATGGTCGTAGTTGGGGTTGCCGGTGTTCGGCCCCATGATCACCTCGCCGCAGAGCACCGAGTTGCTCGCGCCGTCGAGGAAGTCGCGGATGCCCATCGCGACGTTCCCCTTGAACGGGGCGCCGGCGAACGCGGTCGTCCCGAGCGGGCCGGTGAACGGGTCGCCGCTGATGTCGCCGGGATAGGTCACCGGGCCGGCGTTGCGAGTCCCGTTGATCGCGCTGGACTTCTCGTCCTGGAAGAAATGGGTGTTGCCCCAGTTCGCCACGATGCTCCCCTTGGCGCGCGGATAGGGGGTGTCTGGCTCCTGGATGGACGGCGTGTCGCTGGGGCACTGGAACGACGTGATCACGGCGCGGATGACGGTGGTGTTGTCGGCGGCATAGAACGGCAGGCTGAAGTTCAGCGCGTTCATGAGGTTCCCCTGCTCCAGGTAGGGGAGGATGCTGAACGCCCACGTCCTGCGATTGTCGTTGTGGGGGGAATAATTGTAGCCCGAGCCCATGCGGCCGATCGGGAACGTCCCGATCACGTCATGGTAGTTGTGCATCGCCAGGCCCATCTGCTTGAAGTTGTTGACGCACTGGGCGCGGCGGGCGGCCTCGCGCGCCGCCTGCACCGCGGGGAGCAGGAGCGCGATCAGCACCGCGATGATGGCGATCACCACCAGCAGCTCGATCAGCGTGAATCCGGGGGCACGAGACCTCGACATGGCGGACCTCCTCGCCGCGCGGCGCGGCAGGGACGGGGACCGCGCGGGGGCGTGCCCCCGCGCGGACGACGGGTTCGGGGGGCGGCCCGGCCGCCCCGGTCGGGCGCGGCGGGTGGGCGAGCCGGCACAACCGCGCGGACTATAACCGCCGGGCGGGAGAACGCCAAATTAAAAAAAATAATCCGATCCAGAATTCCTGATGAATGAATTAATCCCTATCACCCTTGGATCCGTGCGGGCCCCCATCGCGCGGAGGGGGGCGGCGCAAGGTTGGATTGAAGTCGATTTCTCGGGTCGATAACCTGTATGATTATGAGGAGTTGCCAAGGCGCGATACGGGATCGTCTCCGCGCGCCCCACGCGCTCCATCGCCCGGAGTCGACCATGGGTCGCAAGAGTCAGAATTCCGCCGCCGACGCCGAGTCGGCCGAGGCAAATACCGCCGTCTCCAACGCGCAGGCCGTGCGCGACGCCATGGCCGAGGGCCTGGAGGCGCTCGATGACATCGACGCCTTCGTGCGCGATCGCTACGGCAAGGAGATCCCGCGCCAGCAGATCTCCGCCTACAAGTCCCAGGCCCGGCGCAAGGCGGGCGAGGCCCCCCGGCGCGGCGGCCGGACGCGGGGGGACGTGGAGGGCTACCTCGCGCCTCCCGGCCGGCAGGCGACCGACGGCGACCTCATCGAGGCCCTCCAGGCCCTCAAGCCACTGGTCGCCAAGGTGGGCGCCGAGAACGTCAAGAAGCTCGCCGACCTGCTCTCCTGACGCCGACGCGACGCGCGCGAGGGAGGCCGCCGGCGATCGCGCGGCGGCCCCCCTCTCGGCGTGCCCCGGGGCGACTCACTTCGGGGGCGGCAGCAGCCCCGCGGGGTCGTCGATCACCAGGTAATGGCCGTGGTCGGACGAGACCAGCATGACGGAATCGTCCCAGTTGCTGTTGGTCTCCACCCAGTGGATGATCCGCTTGATGGCGTCCTCGCCGCTGTGCACGGCGCCCACCGCCACGTCCAGGTTGTTGGCGTGCAGGCCGAAATCCACGTCGCCCGACTCGACGAACAGGATGAACTTCTGGTCGGGCTTCGCCAGGACGCGCAGGGCGGCGTCGGTCATCTGGGCGAGCGTCGGCTGGGAATCGAGCTGCTCCTGGGTGTAGGTCGCGGCCTTGGGCTCCACGCCGGCCCTCACCGGGTCGGGCGCGGGGTCGTAGCGGTTGTCGGCCGTGCGGTAGGGCAGGTGGTCGATCCCCTTCTCGCCGAAGAAGCCGAAGAGCCGCGTCCCCTTCTCGGCGGCCTCGGCGGCGGCGGCCTTCAGCAGCTCGCCGCCGTTGGCGCCGAGCCTGGTCTCGACCACCGTGTACTTGCCGCCGTTCTCCACGTCGATCGTCCGGCGGTCGGCGTCGGAGAGGAAGATGCTCCCCTCGGCCGCGTTCTCGCCCTGCCGCTTGAAGTGCTGCGGCTCCATGCGGGTGTTGAAGCCGGTCCCCATCACCACGTCGAGGCCCGGCCACACGGGGGCGCCGCGCTTCTCGTGGATGATGCTCGGGAGGCCGAGCATCACGCGGCCGAGATCCTGGTAGTCCTCGCGCGAGACGTTCTGCGCGTACATCCCGGCCGGCGAGGCGTGCGGGAAGGGGACGCTCGTCACCGTGCCGGCCTTCCAGCCCCGCTCCTGGAGGGCGTGGAAGAGGGTCGGCACCGGCCGGCCGTCGTCGGCCACGTTGACGCTGTTGTTGTACGCCTTGACGCCGCTGACGATCTCCGCGGCGCTCTGCGACGAGTCCGTGTAGGCGTGCAGGCTCCGGCCGACCGACGCCACCCCCTCGCGGTCCTTGTCGCTGGCGCCCTGGCCCTTCAGGTAGCCCGGCGCCTTCGCCCCGTGGGGCCCCGGCGTCCAGGGGTTCGGCCCGGCGATCGTGACGTCGTAGCCCCCCTTCATGCTGTTCGCGGGGATCGTCACCGTCTGCTCGTCGACGTTCACCTGGTTCCGGTCGTAAGTCGGGCTGGTGACCACCCAGCCGTACTGGGGGTTGGACCCCGGCGCGGCGTAGTCCTGGAAGATCAGGCCGGAGCCCTTCCCCTCCGTGTAGACCTTGCGCGACTTGACGATGGCCGCGGCCTGGGTGGCCGGCCAGTCCATGCCGTCGAACCAGACGATGAAGATATGCTTGGCCCCCTTCTCGGCGGCCGACTCCAGCACCTTGCGGATGTCGCTCTGGTCGGCGTACTCGGCCTCGGGGTTGACGGTGTTCTCCGGCAGGAACCCGTAGATCGCGCGCAGCTTCTCCGGGTCGCGGTAGCTGCTGGCCGGGCCCATGATCAGGCCCAGGTCGGCCTTGGTCCCCCAGGTGTAGACCGGGATCTGGCGGTTGGAGTGGCTGCGATGGTTCGAGAAGACGTCGCCCGGCCCCTGCGAGCCGAAGTGGTAGACGCGGTCCACCTTCTCCTCGGCGCGGGTCGAGTATTCCGTCTGGAGTTCCTTCAGCCGGTCCTCGGCGCGGGCCGTGCCGGAGATCCCCCAGGCCGGCAGGGACGCCGCCAGCACGGCGACGGCCGCCCGGGCGGGGCGCGGAGCGTGTCGAATCATCGTGGGTCGAGCCTTTCGGTTGAACGGGTCGGGGGCGGTCGCGAGGGCGCGGCGTCGCGCCCGGCTCGCCAGTCTAACGGATGCGCCGCGGCCGTCGCAGCGCCTCACGGGCGTGGTGGGCGGTTGATCCGCGCGGCCGGCCCGCGACAATGGAGCGAGGGCGCGACCGGTTCGCGGCGGCCCGGGTAGGAGGCGAGGCCGTGTATCGGGACGTCTTGGCGATCGTGCTGGCCGGGGGCAAGGGGACGCGGCTCGACCCGCTGACGAGGGATCGGGCCAAGCCCGGGGTCCCCTTCGGCGGCGTCTACCGCATCATCGACTTCACCCTCTCCAACTGCATCAACTCGGACATACGACGCATCCTCGTCCTCACGCAATACAAGGCCACCAGCCTCAACCGCCACATCGTCCAGGGCTGGAACTTCCTCTGCCGCGAGCTGGACGAATACATCGAGGTCATCCCCCCCCAGCAGCGCATCGCCGAGACGTGGTACAAGGGGACGGCCGACGCCATCTATCAGAACATCTACACCATCGAGAAGGCCGCCCCGCGCGACACGATCATCCTGGCCGGCGACCACATCTACAAGATGAACTACGCCCGCATGATCGAGTTCCACCGCGACCAGGACGCCGACGTCACCGTCGCCTGCCAACCCGCCCCCCTGGCCGCCGCGCGCGACTTCGGCGTTATGGGCGTCGACGATGAGGGCCGCATCACCAGCTTCCTGGAGAAGCCCCAGGATCCCCCCTCCATGCCCGGCCACCCGGATCTCGCCCTGGCCAGCATGGGCATCTACGTCTTCAACACCGAGGTCATGTACGACCTCCTGTTCCAGGACGCCGCGCTCGGCGAGTCCAGCCGCCACGACTTCGGCAAGGACGTCATCCCCCGCATGGTGGAGGAGGGCATGCGCGTCCTCGCCTACCCCTTCCGCGACGAGAACCGCAAGACCTCCGCCTACTGGCGCGACGTCGGCACCATCGACGCCTACTTCCACACCAGCATGGACCTGGTCTCCGTCGACCCGATCCTCAACCTCTACGACCGCGACTGGCCGATCCACACCCACCAGCCGGAGTTCCCGCCGCCGAAGTTCATCCACACCGAGGCCGACCGCCGCGGCTCCGCGTACAACTCGGTGGTCTGCCAGGGGGTCATCGTCTCCGGCGGCCAGGTCTACGGCAGCATCCTCTCGCCGGGCGTCCGCATCCACAGCTACTCGCTCGTGGAGGACTCGATCCTCTTCGACGGCGTCGTGGTCGGCCGCCACGCCCGCGTCCGCCGCGCCATCGTCGACAAGCACGTCCAGATCCCCCCCGGCTTCTCCATCGGCTGGGACCGCGAGGCCGACCTCGCGCGCGGCTTCACCGTCACCGAGGACGGCGTCACCGTCGTCTCCAAGGACGAGGACCTCGAACGCTTCGCATGACGAATGGCCGGCGCCGCGAGGCCCGAAGCCCGCGACGCCGGCCCCCCATCCGAACGCCCCGCGTCAGCGGCGAGGGCCCCTCAGGATGCCGAAGGTCCGCTGGATCATGGCGACGCGCCGGACCGTCATGGCCTGGATCCGCTCCCGGACCTGGATGGTCCGCTGGATCATCCGCTGGATCATCGGCGCGGGCCGCGACTCGAAGCGCGCGGCCAGCTCGGCGAGCCGCTGCTCCTGGCGCTCGACCTGGACGATCGCCCGAGCCACCACGCCCTGCACGGCCTGCTCGGCCGCGGGGGGCAGGGGGCCGACGGGCAGCGGCGCGGCCATGAAGGAGACCGACCGGGCGACCACGCCCCCCTCGCCGTCGGACACCTGGACGATGACCTCGTAGGCGCCGAGGAGCTGGGGCGTGAAGGTCATGGTGGGCCCTTCGCCCGTCGCCACCGTCTCGCCGTTGCGGAGGACCAGCCAGTTGAAGGCCAGCGTCGCGCCGGGGTTCGCGTCGACCGACGAGGCGCCGAACGTCACCGCCGCGCCGACATCGACCAGCGCCGGGATCGCCGCCAGTTCGAGCGAGGGCGCCAGGTTCTCGACGGTCAGCCCGCGCTCGGAGTAGGCGGTCGCGCCCTGGGCGTCGATGACCGTCACGCCGACCGTGTACTCGCCGGGAGTCGTCGGCGCGAACGAGAACGTCTCGCCGACGCCCGTCGCCACCACCACGCCGCCCAGCGCGGCCGACCAGGTGTACTCGGCCACGCCGCCCGGGTCCGCCCCCTCGGCGCGGAACGACGCCGCGGAGCCCTGGACCACCGTCGCCGGCCCCGCCACGATCGCGACCGTCGGGGCCGCGTTCGCCACGGTGAGCGAGCGCTCGGCGACGGCCGTGGCGCCCTGGGCGTCGGCGACGGTCACGGAGATCGCGTACACGCCCGGCGACGTCGGCGCGAACGAGAACGTCTCGCCGACGCCCGTCGCCACCACCACGCCGCCCAGCGTGGCCGACCAGGTGTACTCGGCCACGCCGCCCGGGTCCGACCCCTCGGCGCGGAACGACGCCGCGGAGCCCTGGACCACCGTCGTCGGCCCCGCCACGATCGCCACCGTCGGGGCGACGTTGGCGACGACGACCGCCACGGAATTCCCCGCCTCGTACTCGCCGTGCTCCGTCTGGGCCCAGGCGCGGATCGCGCGGGCGCCGGGGGCGAGGAACGCGTGAGTCACCGCGGAGGGGGAGCCCTCGACGACCTGGAGCGGCGTGCCGTCGCCCCAATCGATCCGCCATCGCGAGACGACGCCCGCCTCGGCGCCGGCCGTCAGCGAGAGCGTGTAGGGGAGGCCCTGGTTCACGCTCGCCGGCCCGTCGATGGCCAGCGGCGGCGCCGCCACCTCCACCATGATCGAGGCCAGCGCGTCGTCCACCTTCGCCGTCACCAGGGCCTGCCCGGGCGTCGCGCCGGCCGAGAACGTGGAGGACGCCTCGCCGTCGATCACCGGAGCGGACGCGGGGCCCACGGAGCCGAGGGACGCGGCGAACGCGGCCGCCGAGAAGCCCGGGATCGACCCCAGCGCCGAGATGTCGGCCCCGGTGGAGTCATGCTTCAGGTCGGCGACCAGCCCGGCCGAGCCGCCGACGAGGAGCGGCCCGGGGTTCGAGAGCGTGAGGACGATGTGCGGGGACGAATCGACGTTCCCCACGGCCGAGGCGCCCGGCCCGGCGTTCGAGCCCCACCAGTTGTGGACGGCGTCGACGGCCGAGGCGGCCAGGTTCCTCACCGACGACCGCGAGTTGCCGACGATCCGATTCCAGCGGAGCCCGACGTTCGTCGCCCCGGCGTCGAGGACCTCGACGCCGTCGCCGTTGCCCTCGATGATGCTCGACGCGATCGTCACGCCGTCGGCCGCGCCCACCCGGACGCCGACGTCCAACCCCACGACGGCCACGCCGTCCAGGATCACTCCCCCCGCGCCGTCCCGGATCGCGATCCCCACGTCGCCGCCGTCGATCCGCAGCCCGCTCACGAGCGTCGTCAGCCCGGATCCGAAGATCGACAGCGCCACGCCGGACGCGGGCCGGAGGGTCGCCCCCTCTTGCCCTTCGAGGAAGACCGGCCGCCAGGCGGAGACGTTCTCCGCGTACACCCCCGGGGCGATCCGGACGGTGTCGCCGCCCGCCGCCGCGTCGAGGGCCGCCTGGACGCTCATGGCCTCCACCGGCGCGACCAGGAACGTCCGCGCCTCGCCGAACGCCCCCACCGTCGCCAGCGCGCGGCCATGGGCCAGGTAATGGGTCGGGCTGCCGGCCGCCGCGGCCAGGCCCTGCTCGGCCGTCGCGAAGAACAACCGCCGCGCCGACCACTCGTCGTCCTGCGGGCCCGAGAGGACGTAGCCGAGCGGCTGCTCCTGCTTGAACGTCACGTTCGCGCCGTCCGCCTCGCTCGTGCTGAAGGTGATCGGGTGGGGGTTGCTCGGGTCGTGTACCTTGAGCACGTTGTCCCAGCTCGACTCCTCGAACATCACGCCGCCGTTGGCCGAGCCCGCCTCGCCGAACGTCGAGGCGCCGGCGATCACCACGCCCTCGACGCCGATCGCGTAGTATCGGCCCGAGGTCGAGAAGCCCAGCCCGGTCCAGACGTTCCCGGACGTCGCCACGTCGGTCAGCGTCCCGTGCTTGACATCCTGGAGGAAGATCCCCGCCCCGCCGTTGTCGAGCGAGACGACCCCGGTGAGCGAGAAATTCGTGGAGCCGTTCAGGTTGACGCCCGACTTCACCATCCCGACCACGGTCACGTCCGTCAGCGACAGCCCCGAACGCCCGGCCGAGAAGACGCCGTATTGCGGCTTGACGTCGCTCCCCGCGCCGGTGATGGTCAGGCCGCTCAGCGAGACGTCCGCCGCCGTGATCCGCGCCGCGTACGAGGCCGCGGAGCCGGCGACGTCGAGAATAGTCGTCGACGAGCCATCCCCCGCGATGGTCAGCGACTTGCCGATCGTGATGGCGCCGGCGTAGGTCCCCGCGGCGATCTGGATCGTGTCGCCGGCCGCCGCCGCGTCGATGGCCGCCTGGATTCCCATCGCCTCGATCGGCGCGACCAGGAACGTCCGCGCCTCGCCGAACGCCCCCACCGTCGCCAGCGCGCGGCCATGTGCCAGGTAATGGTCGGGAGAGCCGGCCGCCGCGGCCAATCCCTGCTCGGCCGTCGCGTAGAACCGCCGCCTCACCGACCACGCGTCGTCCTGCGGGCCCGAGAGGGCGTAGCCCAGCGGCTGGTCCTGCTTGAACGTCACGTCCGCGCCGTCGGCCGCGTCCGTGCTGAAGGTAATCGGGAAGGGGTTCGCCGGGTCATAGGAGTTCGTCCCGAAGTTCCAGCTCGACTCCTCGAACATCACCCCGCCGTTGGCCGAGCCCGCCTCGCCGAACGTAGACGCCCCGGCGATCACGATCTCCTCGACGCCGATCGCGTAGTGGCGGCCCGCGGTGGAGAACGCCAGGCCGGTCCAGACGTTCCCGGACGTGGTCACGTCGGTCAGCGTGCCGCGCTTGGCGTCCGTCAGGAAGAAGCCCGCGCCGCCGTTGTCGCGCGCGGCGACGCCGGTGATCGTGAAGTCGGTGACGCCGTTCAGGTTGACGCCCGACTTGACCATCCCGACCACGGTCACGTCCGACAGCGCCAGCCCGGAGCGCCCGGAGACGCCGACGCCGTACTGCGGCCTGACGTCGTTGCCCGCCCCGGTGACGGTCAGGCCGCTCAGCGAGACGCCCGACGTCGAGATCGTCACCGCGTTGGACGCCACCAGCCCGGCCACGTTCAGGGTCGTCGTCGACGAGCCCGCCCCGATGATCGTCAGTTGCTTCGAGATCGTGACGGCGCCGGTATAGGTCCCCTCGGCGACGTGGATCTCGTCCTCGGCCACGGCCTTGCCGATGGCCGACTGGATGGTCGCGAAGGCGTTGGCGCCGAAGACCTTGCCGCCGCCGAGGTCGGTCCCGGCGACGGTCCCCGCCCAGTCGTCGTCGACGAACATGGTCGAGAGGAGCGCCCGCGCCTCCAACCCTTCGACCGAGAGCCCTCGCGTCGCGCGGGCGCGGCGGCCGCCGCGGGGCCGGGGCCCGGAGAGGCCGGAACGCTTCGGGGAACGCCTGTCGGTAAGCTGGCTGGACATGGCAAACTCCACTCGGATCGCCGGCCGCTCGCCCCGAGGCGGAGAGGGTCCGACAAGCGCCGAGCCGCGGGAACTATATCCATCACGACATGGCTCGTTCCGAATCCGAGCCAGGTCACCCAGCACAACCCCTAGGTCGTCGCGGCGCCGTCGTCAAACGCCCCGAGGCATGACGCGCGGGCCTCGGGCGGCGATTTCTGGGGATTTTTCCGCGATTCATGGAATCTCGACGCCCCGGGCGCGGAGCATATGGAGATGAGAGTTTCCACCGTTCCTTGGCAATTCGGACGCGGAGAACAGCCCGGCGACCACGCCAGGCCGAGCAAGACGGGGACGATGCGCGCCGGGATCGCGGCGGTCATCCCCCCTCGCGGGGGAGGACAGACCGCGAAGCGGTCAGGAGAGGGGGACGACGAGCGCGAGGCCGTGGGAGTCACCGACAGCCCATCCGAGCCGCTCGGGATCCCGCCGGCCTACTCGCTCGCCGCCCCCCTCATCCGGCCCTTCGGGCCACCTTCCCCCGCGGAAGGGGAAGGCCGTCATGATGGCCCCCAAAATCCGTGACGGCCAGGAAAAACCACTTCGAAGACGACGAACGAAGCCAACTCGATTTCGGATCAACATCATCACCATCAACGGCTTACAACCAACCACCGTCGCACGCCGGCGCGCGAACGAAGCCAACTCGGCGGCGGGCCGCGGTGGGGGTCCGTCGCCGATCCCGCGGGCCGCTGCTATCCTGGATCCCGGTCGCGCGACCGGGGCGGCGGGGGCGGGAATCGGCGAAAGGCGGGCGGGCATGTGCGGCATCTGCGGGGCGGTCTGGGGCGACCCGGGCGGGGCGCTGGGGGAGGGCCGCCTGGAGGCGATGATGGATCGCATCGCCCATCGCGGGCCGGACGACGCGGGCGTCCACCGCGACGACCACGCCGCCCTCGGCTTCCGTCGCCTGGCCATCGTCGACCTGGAAGGGGCCCGGCAACCTCTCTCCAACGAGGACGGCACGATCTGGGTCGTCTTCAACGGCGAGATCTACAACTTCCCCGAACTTCGCCGCCGCCTGGAGGCGCGCGGGCATACCCTCCGGTCGCGCGGCGACACGGAAACCCTCGTCCATCTCTACGAGGACGAGGGCCCCCGGATGTTCGACCACCTCCGGGGCATGTTCGCCCTGGCCGTCTGGGACGCCCCCCGGCGCACGCTGCTTCTCGGGCGCGACCGCCTGGGCCAGAAGCCCTTGCTCTATCGCGAGCACGCCGGCCGCCTCGTCTTCGCCAGCGAGCTGAAAGCCCTGCTGGCGCTCCCCGAGGCCGACGTCCCCCGCGAGATCGACCCGACGGCCCTCGATCATTTCCTCACGTTCGGATACGTCCCCCACCCGAGGACGATCCTCGAGGGCGTGAAGAAGCTGCCCCCCGCCCACTACGCCCTCTGGCGCGACGGCCGGCTCCAGGTCGAACGCTACTGGTCGCCCGACTGGGACCTGGAACGCCGGCGCCCGTTCGAACAGGACGCCGAGGAGCTGCGGGCGACGCTCGACGCGGCCGTCCGCGAGCAGATGGTCGCCGACGTCCCCCTGGGGGCGTTCCTCTCCGGCGGGGTCGATTCGACGATCATCGTCGGCCTGATGCAACGGGCGTCGTCCCGGCCGGTGAAGACGTTCGCCATCGGCTTCCCGGACGCCGCGTATGACGAAACCGCCTACGCCGAGGCCGCCGCCAGGGCGATCGGCACGGAGCATCACACGTTCATCGTCGAGCCGAAGGCGTGGGAGACCATCCCCGCCCTGGCGCGGCAGTTCGACGAGCCCTTCGCGGACAGCTCGGCCCTCCCCACCTGGCACGTCGCCCGGGAGACGCGCCGCGAGGTCACGGTGGCCCTCACCGGCGACGCCGGCGACGAGCTGTTCGGCGGCTACGACCGCTACCGGGCCCTGGCGATCACCGAGCTATTCCAGCGCGTCCCGGCCGGGCCCCGCCGGATGCTGGCCGGGGCGATGTCGCGCATCCTGCCGCGCTCGGGGAAGGCGAAGTCGCGGCTCCGCGCGCTGGAGCGGATCGCCGAGCGGATCGACCAACCGGCCGACGCCCGATACCTCGGCTGGATGACCACGTTCGACGAGGACGAACGGACGGCCCTGTACGCCGACGACCAGATCGACCGCCTGGCCGATCCCGAGTCCGGGGCGTCGGTGCTGGGGCGGGCGCTCGCCGCGGCGTCCGGTCGCGACGTGGTGACGCGGGCGATGGTCGCCGATCTCCTGACGTACCTCCCCGGCGACCTGCTGTTCAAGGTGGACATGGCGAGCATGGCGCATGGCCTGGAGTGCCGGGCGCCGTTCCTCGACCACCGCGTCGTCGAGCTGGCCGCGGCGATGCCCGTCGGCCGCAAGCTGAGGCTGCGGCCGGGCCGGTCCAAGGTCGTCCTCAAGCGGGCCTTCGCCGACCTGATCCCCCCGCCGATCCGCGCCCGCCGCAAGATGGGCTTCGGCGTCCCCGTCGGCCGTTGGTTCCGCGGCGAGTTGAAGGACGAACTCTCCGCCATCCTCCTCGACCCCGCGACCCTCGCCCGCGGCCTCTTCCGCCCCGATCGGGTCCGCGAGCTGGTCGCCGAACACGCCTCCGGCCGACGCGAGCACGGCCACCGCCTCTGGGCGCTGCTCATGCTGGAGCTGTGGATGCGCGAATATCTGGACACGGCCTGATAATATTCCCGCGACGCCTCCTAACATTTCGACCCCGCGCCGCGTCTTATACATAGTTGCGGGGGCGTGGCCCCGATGACCCAGGACGCCCGTCCACCACTCGACGCGAGGGCCGATCATGCGCGGACACCTGGCTTGCCTCCTGATCACGGCGTCGCTCGCGACAATCGGCTGCGATGAGCCCCATTACGAATACGCCGCCCAGCGCATCGCGGCGGAGCCGAAGTCGGCCATGGCGCCAGTGCCGGACGAGGCCCCCGCGTTTCGCGACCAGGCCGCGGGGATGAGGGGGGAGACGGCCGAGGCCCCCGCGACCGAGGCCCCCGACGCCAAGGTGTCGCGCAAGGTGATCTACAACGCCACGCTCGACCTGGCGGTGGAGGACCTGGACTCCGCCTCGGCGAAGGTCGGCGAGATGCTCGCGTCGTCCGGCGGCTACATCGCCGAGGAGACGATGACCGGCTCGCCGGGCTCGACGCGCACGCGGTTCTGGCGGCTGAGGATCCCCATCGACGGCTTCGACGGCTTCGTGACGTCGGTCATGGCCCTGGGGGAACTGGTCAACTTCAACCGAACCTCGCAGGACGTGACGGCCGAGTTCTACGACGTCGAGGCCCGCATCAAGAACAAGCAGGTCCAGGAGCAGACCCTCCAGAAGATGCTGGAGGAGCGATCCGGCCAACTTGAGGAGGTGCTGAAGGTCGAGACCGAGCTGTCGCGGGTGCGGGGCGAGATCGAGCAGATGCAGGGGCGGATCCGCGTGCTCCAGAACCTCTCGTCGCTGGCCACGCTGACGCTCACCCTCCGCGAGCACGAGCGGTTCCAGCCCGCCGCGCCCGTGGTGGCGGACTTCCCCACGCAGGTCGCCCGGACGTGGCAGGAGTCGGTGGGCCGGCTCGTCGACGCGGGCAAGGCGCTGGTGCTGTTCGTCGTGGGGCAGGCGGTATGGCTGCCGTTCTGGGCGATCGGGCTGCTGATCGCGTGGGCCGTCGGCCGGAAGGCCGTCGCCCTGGCCAGGTCGCGGCCGACGCCCCCCGCGGACCCGTCGCCCGGCGGCCGGGGGGCGTGATACGCTGGCCGGACTGACGACCAAGGCCCCCGGCGCGAGGAAGCGCATGAACCCGACGCGACGACTCCCCGACCTCAACCATTACCTCGACCGCGTGGCCCCGACGCCGCTGGTCCCGGTCCGGCTGGACGCGGACGGGCCGACGATCTGGTGCAAGCTGGAGTTCCTCAACCCCAGCGGCTCCACCAAGGATCGCATCGCCTGCCACATCCTGCACAAGGCCGTGCGGACCGGCGCGGTCGCGCCGGGGGGCCTGGTGGTGGAGGCGTCGAGCGGGTCGACGAGCATCGCCATGGCGCTGGCCTGCGCGCAGCTCGGCCTGCGGTTCGCGGCCGTGATGCCGGAGGGGGTCAGCCGAGAGCGCCGGCTCATCATCGAGGCCTACGGCGGCGAGGTCCACTTCTCGCCGCGCGAGGCCGGCATCCTCGGCGCGCTGGCGGGCGCGGCGGCGATGGCCGAGGAGCGTGGCGCGTTCGCGCCGCTCCAGTTCGAGAACCCGGACAACGCGGCCGCGCACCGGGCGCACACGGCCCGCGAGATCCTCGCCCAGATCCCCGGCGGCTGGGTGGACGCGGTCGTTAGCGGGGTGGGGACGGGGGGGACGCTCGTCGGCCTGTTCGAGGGCCTGCGGGACCAGGGCTGCTCGCCCCGGGCCTTCGCCGCCCGCCCCGTCACCGGCGAGGCGGTCGGCGGGGCGGGGGCGGAATGCTGCTCGTTCAGCGGCCGCATCCCCGGCGTGGTCGACGGCCTCTCGACCATCTACACGCGGTTCCGGGCCGAGCGGGCCGACAGCCTGGAAGAGCTGGACGTCCCGGACGACGAGGCCGTGGACGTCGCCCGACGCCTGCTCCGCGAGGGATTCCCCGTCGGGCTCAGCTCGGGCCTGAACTTCCGGGCGGCGATGATGGCGGCGGGGCGGATGGGCCCCGACGCCCGCGTCGTCACCGTGTTCCCGGATCGCATGGAGCGCTACTTCTCGACGGAGCTGTTCCGTCGCGCGGAGCCGGCCTGACGCCGGCCCGCTCAGACCGCCGGCGGCCCGGCGGAGCGGCCGAAGATCAGCGAGACGACGAACAGCACCAGGAAGAGGAAGACGAGGATCCGGGCGACCGAGGCCAACTGGCCCTCAAGCCCGCCGAAGCCCATGACGCCCGCGATCAACGCGAGCACGAAGAAGACGATAGCCCAGCGCAGCATGGTGGTGACCCTTTCGCGTGAAACCCTTGTTCGGTGGGACGTTCGGCATTCGCGCCGTCGGGTTGTCACCTAGGCAAACGTGATGCCGAAACCCGAAGCTGGGTCGGCGCGGGGGCCCGGGGGGTTTCGGTGAGCGCGGCCCCGTCGCCCGGCCGATAACGACCGCTGGCGTCGAATCAGGCGGCGCGGCCGGGGGTGCCCACGCGCCCCGATCGGCCCGACCGAACGACGGGGCGTGCGAGGGATTTGAAGTGCCTCCGGGAACCGGCCGAACGCCTATCCCCCGATTGCCTCGGATCTGGTATGGTCCGTCGACCCCCATATCGACCTCGACGGGATCCACGCCCCACGTCCAGCCGGACGGCGAGGCGGGATCATCCACCATCACCATCACGACTCGGGCGGACGAGACGATGGGAACGCGCGTGCTTCGACCGACGCGGAGGTCGGCGGCGCCGAGGGCCCGGCCGGAGACGGCCGTCCCGCGCCCGCCCCGGCCGCTGATCCGCCCCGCGCCGCGATCGGCGATGTTCTTCCCGCTGGTGGTCCTGCTGGCCGTCCTGCCCGGCCTGGCCGCGATCCGCTCGTGGGACCTCACCAGCCCCGGGCCGCTGTGGGGCCTGCGGGCGATGGCCGTGGCCGTCGACGGCATGGTCGTCGACCAGACGGGGGCGGGGGACGCGATCAAGCCCGGGCGGGAGTCGTCCGGGTACCGCAGCGTGGCCCTGCAGCCGCCGCTGTACCCCTGGCTCGCCGCGGTCGGCCTGAAGCTCAGCGGCGACTGCGACCCGCTCGCCTGCGTGCTCCCCAGCTACATCGCCGGCGCGGCGATCGTCATCCTCGCCTACTTCCAGGGGAGGCTCTGGCGCGGCGGCGGGATGGGGCTGGCCGCGGCCATGTTCATGGCGTTCAGCCCGAGCCTCCTGCTGCGCGAGCAGGAGATGACCCCCTATCTCCTGGCGGCGGCCGGCGCCGTCGCCGCGCTCCACGCCTACGCCGCGCGGACGCGACTGGCGGCGGAATCCGCCGACCCGCGCAGGCGGTCGCTCCTCTGGTCGGTGGTCGGCGGCCTGTCGCTGGGGGCGTCGCTCCTGTCGGTGGCGGCGTTCGGGCTGATCGCGGTCGTCGTGGCGGCGCTGCACCAGGTCTACCTGAAGGCGGGGGCGGCGGCCGACCCGACCTATCGCCCCCCGTCGCCCGGCGGCCTGCGCGGCTGGCTCCGCGAGGGGGGCGCCGTGGACGGCGCGACGGCGCTCGGGGTGGCGGCGCTGGTCGCCGCGCCCTGGCACGTGGCGATGTTCATGACGCACGGCTGGGGCCTGTTCACCCCACTAATCCTCCCCGCTTCCGGTTGGACCGAGTCGTACAACCTGGCGACGAGGCTCCTGGAGCTGGCCCCGATCGCGACGCCGCTGGCGCTGTACGGCGCCGTCCGCGCCGTCCGCCGCGCCCTGGCCAGCGAGGGGGACGATCGCGAGACTCTCGGCGGCTCGCTGTGGGTCGCGTGGGCCGCCGTGGCGGCGCTGGCGCTGTCGCTCTGGACGAACGGCCCCCGCCAGGCGCTGGAGATCCTGCTCCTCGTGCCGCTGAACCTGCTGGCGGCCTCGACGGTCGCCGACCTGGTCAACCGCCGGATCTCGGTCCGGGCGCTGATCGGCCTGGCCCCGGCCACGGCGTTCTGCCTGGCGTGGTGGGCGAGCAAGGACCTGCGCGGGGCGCTCGACGACGTGCTCTCCGGCAACGCGGGGACGGCCACCACGCTCAGCCTGCACGTCGCGCTCGACCTGATGATCGTCTCGGTGTTCCTGGCCCGCGCCCTGGAGCGCTGGGCCGGCCGCCGAGACGACCGCCAGCGGCGGGTGCTCGCGACCTTCCTCCTGGCCGTGCTGGCGGCCACCGCCGGGCTGGGGGCGCGCGAGATGGTCTTCCGCCACGGCGAGACCAGCGACCTGCTGATGCTCCGGACGATGATCCTGAGGCGCAACCGCGAGCGGCCGTTCAGCCACGTCGCGGTCGTCAGCCCGCCGCGGTCGTGGTCGGAGCCCGGCGACGAGCCCGGCTCGCTCGACGCCCCGTATCCCGGCAGCCGGCTCCGCTTCATCCTCCGCTCGGCGCTGCCGGACCTGCCGCAGATCGACCTCGCCAGCGTCGACGAGCTGCTGACCCTCCCGGACGAGCAGCGGCTGGTGGTCCTCTACGGGGTCGGCGGGCGGCTGTCCTACAGCATGCAGTCGCGACTCGGCCTGGAGGCGATCCACCCCGGCCGGACCGGGATGCTGGACGCCTACGCCACGGCCTCCGGCCGGGTCGTCAACCGCTAGGGATCGGGTTCGACGTCAGCTCGCGGCCTGTTCGTTGACGGCGGCCTCGGCGATCTCGGTGAGCAGGCCGTCGGTCGTCTTCTCCTCGGCCAGGGTCTCGCCCAGGATCTCCTTGACCTCGTCGAGCCCGAGCCTGGCCGCCCAGGTGCACATGGTCCCGTAGCCGGCGATCTCGTAATGCTCGACCTTCTGCGCGGCGGCGATGAGGGCGGCGTCGCGAGTCTCGGGGTCGGCGTCCATCTCCAGGACCTCCTTCCCCTCCGCGATCAGCCCTTCCATCGCCTGGCACTTCTTGGCGCGGATCGGCTGCCCGAGGGCCTCCAGCACCCGGCCCATGCGCTCGACCTGCGCCTTGGTCTGCTCGAGGTGGGTCTCGAACGCCTCCTTCAGCTCGGGGGACGACGCCCCCTTGGCCATCTTCGGCAGGGCCTTCACCAGCTGCTTCTCCGCGTCGAGCATGTCGCGGGCGACGTCCACCATAAGGTCGTTGAGCGTGCGCATCTTCATGGCGTTGATATCCGGATGGGTCGGGGTGATGTCTCGGCGCGGGTTACAAAAGCAAACCGGGCGCCGGAGCCGTTGGCTTCGAAACGATCGACGCCCCGCGAAGGGCGGGGCGTCGTGGTCGTGCCGATGATGGTTGACGCGGGGGTCAGTCCGCGGCCTTGCGCTGGAGGACGAACATGAGCTGCCCGGCCTTGGTCTTGAACTCCCTGGGGGCCTCGGCGTCCGGCAGGGCGTAGATGAGGCGCACCTTGTCGCCGTCGCGCTCGATCATCCCCTCGGACGTCGACTCCTGATCCTGGGGCTCGACGAGCTTGCTCACCATCCGGATCTTCGACCCCTTCGCCCCGGAGGCCGCCTCGCCGGCCGCCCCCTCGTCGGGGATCAGGGCGTAGGTCGCCCCGTAGACCTCCTTGCTCTCCTTGTCCATCACGACCACGCGGTCCCTGGTGAACCGGACGGTCGAGCCCTTGATCCGCTCGGTCGGCTCGGCTTCGCCGAACTTCTCCCCCGAGACGATCTCGTAGACGCCCTCCAGGTCGGCCGGCTCCAGCCTGGGCGTCTCCTTCGAAGGGTCGACCTGGGCGCTCGCGGGGGCGACGAGGACGGCGAGCGCGAACAGCAGCGGCGCGGCGGCGAGGCGCATGGGGAATCTCCTGGCTTCGAGTCGGACCCGGGGGCCCGTCCCGCGGGCCCCTCGACGCCCGCATATTTCGCAACTCCCGCGCCGACGGCCGCGCCGGGTGTCAAGCCTTCGGGACATAGGTCAGGCCGCCGCGCGGGAAGACGCGGACGCGGGGGGCGTCGCGACGGTCGCGCGGCAGGGCGCGTCGGACGGCCGCCCACATTTCCTCCTGGTCGGCGAAGATCCGGACGGGCCCGAGCCGGCCGCCGATCCGCTCGTGAAGCGGCGGCGCGTAGACCATCACCGCGCGATCGACGACCAGCTCGCGGGCCCAGCGCAGCATGAACGCGGCGGAGGACTCGCGCGCCATGAGGAACCGCTCGACCATCGGCAGCAGGCGTCGGATCGCCCAGCCGCCGGGCGCGCCCGAGCCGGCGATCAGCCGCATCGCCGATCGCGGCAACGAGCGGTCGATCTCCTCCGGGTCGGTCCAGAACAGCCCGACCGTCACGCCCCCCGGGACGCTGGCGGCGCGGTGGTTCAGCAGCGCCTTGAAGCTCTGCATCGGGTCGCCGGGCCAGGGGTCGTTCCCGACCACGATCACGTCGGCCGGCGGGGCGGGGGGGGCCTGGAAGCGCGATCGGGCCTCGGCGGCCAGCGCCTCCTGGACCGCCCCCGGCAGGCCGGCCCGCGCGCGGAAGACCATCCCCGGCGCGCCGATCAGGTGGCTGACCGAGAAGCAGGGGCCGAGCATCGCGGCGGCCTCGACGATGGCAAGGCGCATCGGGTTGTCGGCCGCGGTCCCGCCCAGCAGCCGGCCGGCGTCGGAGTCGCGGCCGATGCCCTGGCGGTGCAGGGCGCCCAGGGTCTCGCGATGGCTCGTGCCGGGAAAGATGAGCTTGTACCCGCCGCCGAACCCCGCCTGGAGGTGGGGCAGGACCGAGCCGATCAGCACGCGGATGTCGGCCTCGGCCACCGGCCGGAAGACGCGGACGGGGATCCCGCGCGGTGTGGTCCCCAGGTCGGCGTAGGACGAGAGGTCGTCGACGGGGGGGCTGAAGCAGCGGTAGGTCGCGGCGGGGCCGTCGCCGAGCCGGCGCCGCATCGCCTCGTCGTCGACCGGCTGATGTCGCCCGACCCCCGCGCTGATCGTCACGTCGTCGACCGCGACCCCCGCGCCGTGGAGCCGGGACAGGACGACCGGCAACGCCTCGCTCACCGGCGTCCAGCGCGACGGGTCGTCGACCACGATCGCGACCCGCGACCCCGGCCCGACCATCTCCTCCAGCCGCGGCGAGCCCTCGGGCGCGTCGAGCGCCGCGGCCAGCGCGCCGGGGTAGTCGGCCATCGCGCCGGCGAGGTCGGGCTCCACGACGTCATCCGGGCCGACGCCCCATCCCGGCGGCATTTCCAGCCCGAGCGTCCCGCCGCCCCAGGGCACCTCGATCGTCCGGCTTTCCATCCGTCTCCCTTCCCAACGGCCCCCGGCCCAACACCGGCCGGCGGGCCAAGGGTACGCGATGCTCGGCCCGCTCCGCAACAAACCGCGAGGCGGAACCGACTCGTCGCGGTCCCGAGGCCCGCCCTTTCTCCGGGGCGCGGCGCGGGTGTATCATGGGGGGCATGGACGCCGCGCGATGGCGCCGGCCCAGGGCGTGGAGCCTTCGCGCGGGCTCCCGAGCGCGACCCGCACCCCGCCCCGGCGAGGGCCACGCCCCCGGGCGTCGCCTCGCCCCTTCGCGGAAGAGACCGGAACATGACCCCATCGCTGGCACAACTGGCCGAACTCGTACGCCAGGCCGAGGCCAAGACCCGCGCCCGCAAGATCGAGGCCGAGACGCGCCAGGCCGCCGAGCACTTCCGCGCCGCCGAGCAGCGATCGCGCCAGGCGCTGGAGCGGATGCGGTCGGCGCGGTCCTCGTGCGCGCGGGCGGTGGAGCAGGCCGACGCCGACGAGCAACTGCTGAAGGATCTGGTGCGGAAGCTCGCCCAGTTCAAGTCGTCGCTGGCCTCCGGGACCGACGCCGAGCAGCTCATCGCCACCTCGGAGGCCGAGATCGCCCGGACCCGGGGCCAGGCCAGGTCCGAGCTGGAGGCGGCCGAGAAGGAGCTGGCCGAGGCCCGCCGCGAGCTGCGCGCGGCCGTGGACGCCTACCGCCAGCACCGCCGCGAGCTGGAGCGGCTGACGCCCGAGCTGGTCGAGCAGTTCGCCGACGCGGACCGCCTCCTCTGGGACGCCGAGAGCCACTTCCCCGGCGGCCAGCTCCAGCTGCTCGCCCACGAGGTCGAGGCGGGCATGAGCGCCTTCGCCCACCTGGTGAAGCTCGAACAGTACGCCCGGCTGAAGGTCTGGATCGGCCGCTTCCGCTTCCACCAGGCCGGCCCCGACCGCGACGGCGAGGGTTCCGAGGAGATCCAGGCCCTCGCCCACAAGGTCTTCCACCAGCTCAAGTACCTCTCGCGCCAGCACGAGCCCGGCTACATCGAGGCCTTCCGCCAGGACTTCTCCACCGACTGGGCCGGCTACGTCGCCGAGGCCCAGGAGCAGCTCGTCCAGGCCATCGAAGCCCAGCGCCGCGCCCGAGCCGAGGCCGAGACCCGACGCGCCGAGGCGACCAACGGCGAGGAAGCCCCCGAGGCGGCGGACGTCGGATGACGAGGTCCCGCCGGCCGGTGATCCGCCTTACCCGGATGCCGAGGTGTCCACGATGAGCACGACAGCGGCCCAGTATCCCCATCTGGCCATGGACGCGCGCGGCCGCGCCATCGTCGCCGGGACCCGATACAAAATCATCCACCTGGCTGGCGAGCATTATCATTACGGCTGGTCGGCCGAGGAACTCCTGGAACAGCACCCGGACCTGCGCCCCGAACAGGTCTACGCCGCGTTGACCTACTTCTACGATCACCGGGACGCGATGATCCGGGAGATGCATGCGGCCGGGCCCGCGATCGATGAACTCGCGGGCCGGCGGCCGTCGCGCCGCATTGCTCGCGCGGTCGGGTGGGCGGCCAACGCCGTGAGCCTCGCGCTGTACATGGACGTCCACATCCCACGCGCGATCACCCGATCGCCGCGATAACATCCCGCCGTATCCCGCCCCATGATTCCGTCACAAATCCTCGCCGGCTCGCCATGGACGTGGTAGAGGAATACCCGTGTCGCGCATCGCGGCGCTACGGGATGGGCCGGGGAGGACGGGGCGAACCATGAGCGGACGAGAGATCACGGCCGACCGCCGCGCGTGGCTGGTCGGCGAGCTGGAGGCGTGGACCGCGCTCGGGCTGGTCTCGGGCGACCAGCCGAAGCGCATCCTCGGCCTCTACGAGGGGGGGACGCCCGAGGGGGAGGCGGCCCGGCGGACCGATCGCGCCAGCGCCGCGATCATGGCGCTGGGGGGGCTGCTGATCGGCATGGCCGTGCTGACGGCCGTCGCGTTCAACTGGCAAGACCTCGCCCCGGCGTCCCGGTTCGGCCTCATCTTCGCGGTCCTGGGGGCGACCTACTGGGGGGCGTGGAAGCTGCGCCTGCGCGGCTCGGTCGCGGGGTCGAACGTCGTGGCGTTCATCGGCTGCCTGATGTACGGCGCGGCGATCTGGCTGGTCGCGCAGACGTTCAACTTCACGCCGAAGGACGCCTCGGGCTTCTGGTGGTGGGGCGTGGGGGTCCTGCCGTTCGCGCTCGCGCTGGGGACGTGGCCCCTGCACGCGCTCGTCGCCACGACGCTCGCGTGGTACGCGGCCGACTCCGTCATGCGGGGCGATCTCCCGCTGTTCGGCTGGATGCGGCCGATCGCCGAGCCGACCTGGAGCGTCCCGCTGCTGGCGATCCCGGGCTTCGCCTGGGCCTACGCGAACCGATCGCGGAGCGTGCTGGCGCTGTACGTCGCGCTGGCGACGTTCTGGGTCGTCGTGCAGCCGACCAAATGGACGTGGGACGCCACGCCCCTTTTCTGGGGGGGGCTCGTCGGCTCGCTCCTGCTGCTGATCGCCGAGTGCCACCCGAGCGGGTCGGGCCTGGCGATCCCGTATCGGTTCTTCGGGGCGCTGCTGGTCGGCGGGGCGCTCATACCGCTGAGCACCTATGCGTTCAACGAATACGCGGACGGGAAGGCGATGTCGACGGCGCTGGCGATCGAGACGGCCGGGGCGGTGGTCCTGGCCGCGGTCCTGCTGATCGCCGCCGCCGAGTTGGACCGTCGGCGTACCGGGCGGCCAGGGTCGCTGGCGGCGCGCCTGCTGGACGCGCCCGGGCGCTGGTTCCCCCTGGCGATGCTCGCGCTGTTCGCGGTCCTGGGGTTCGGCAACGCCCTGGAGATCTCGCCCGTGGTCATGACGGTCCTGGCGAACGCCGCGATGGCCTCGCTGGCGATCTGGCTGACGATCGTCGGCGCCCACGAGGACCGCGTCCGGCCGTTCGCGGCGGGCGTGGCGTACTTCCTGCTGTGGGCCGTCTGCCGGTACGTCGACCTGTTCAGCGGCTTCGGCGGCATGCCGGGCGCGGCGCTGATGTTCCTGGCCTGCGGCGCCGCCCTGGTCGGGGCGGCCTGGTTCTGGCGACGGTTGAAGGAGGCCCACCATGTCCACGCCTGAGGTCACTCCGGCCGCCGTGGATCCGGATTTCAACCCGCCGCCCCCTCGCGCGAGCCGGACGTCAACCCTGCTGATCGCCGCGGCGGCGTTCCAGTTCGCCATCCTGGCCTGGATGATCGTCGGCACGATGCTGATGTTCCGGGTGACGACGTCGGGATATGTCCAGGTCGTCCCGGTGGATCCTCGCGACCTGTTCACGGGAGAATACGTCACCCTCTCGTACGCCTTCAGCCGCGTCCCGCCCGGGGGGATCGCGGGGCTCCCCGGCCCGTACACGTATGAAAACCTCCAGGACTGGCAAGGCCGCCCGGTGTACGTGGAACTGATCCCGGACCCCGCCCGGCCCGACCACTTCACCGGAGGCCCGCCGAGCCTGACGCCCCCCGCCGAGGGGGTCCCCCACCTCCAGGGGACGCTGGAGACGCCGGCCGAGATCACGTTCGGCATCGAGCGGTTCCACGTCCAGGAGGGGGAAGGGCGGGCGTACGAGGACGCCGCCCGCGAGCGCAAGCTCTGGGCCCGGATCGACGTCACCCGACACGGCTGGGCGATGGTGAAGGGGCTGGCCATCGAGTGACGCCCCCGCGCGGGTCGTCGGGCGCGCTCAGCGCGAGACGTGGCCGACGAGGACGCCGTCGACGTAGATCGCGCCGGCGGGGATGGTCGTCCCCGCCGGGAAGTCCGAGTTGAGCAGGTAGGCCATCGGCCCGACGACGGTCCCGGCGCCGAGCGAGGTCCCCCGGACCACGGCCCCCGCGCCGATCGAGACGTCGTCGCCGATGATCGCGTTCGTCCCCGCGGCCCCGCCGAGGATCACCGACCCGGCCCCGGCGGAGAACCGCTGGCCGATGGCGAGCGCCCCGCCGCCGGGGGCGTTGATCGTGACGCCCCGGCCCGTCCCGGCGATCGAGCCGATGGCGATCGGCCGGCCCTGGTCGGCGCGGATCGAGTTCCGCCGGCCCAGGCTCGCCTGCGCCAGGCGGGCGCGCTGGGAGATGGAGGCGTCGCCGGTGGCCCTCGCCGTGAAGTTCGGGAGCGAGGCCCCGACCAGCCCGCGACTGGGCGAGGGGAACCGCGGGGTGGGGCCCGGGGGGAGGTAGCGGGTGGAGGCCGTCGGCGAGCCGGGCTGGTTGTTGGAGCCCGTGATCGCGGCCAGGTTGCCGTTGAAGACCCCCAGCCTGCTGTTGGCGACCCCGGGGCTGGGGCCCGTGACGGACTGACCCTGGTACAGCGTGACGTAGCCGGCCTTCAGCGAAAGGTTCGCCGCGAGCGACCCCTGCAACGCGGCCCGGTCGGCGTCCGTCGCGGGCGTCACCTTCCCGAGCGCCGGGTCGGACGCCTCGGCCTGGGTCGTGACGTTCGCGCCGGGCAGGACCCTCATGCCCGAAGGGATGGCCACGCCGGGGCCGACGCGGGCGAGGGCCGAGACGAACGCCCCGGCTTGGACGGTCCCGCCGTCGATCACGGCGCCGGGGCCGATGGACGTTGGCAGGGCCCCCGCGCCGAACTCGCCGACGACCGCCGGCCCGTTCACCGTCGCGCCGTAGCCGACCTCGACCTGATCGCCGATGAAGACCTCGGGGACGCCCGCCCCCCTGGCTTGCGTGGGGTTCGCGACGATCGCGGCGTTGTCCAGGATGACCGTCCCGCCGCCGACCTTGACGACGCCGCCGGCCGCGTCCAGGATCGCGTACGGGCCGACGAAGCTCCCGGCGCCGAGGATCACCGCGTAGCCGTTGAGGATGCACGCCGACGGGTCGATGTACGTGGCGGTGGCGGCGGGCGCCCCGTAGGGCAGGACCGGCGTGTTCGGGCGGACGGCCGGATAACCCAGGGGGTCGCGCAGCAGGGACCTCAACTCGGCCGGCGAGAGGTAGCCGGGCCAGGAGTCGGCCGACATCAACCGGCGATCCTCCAGGAACTCGCCCAGGGGACGGGCGGCCGTCGAACGCCTCCACGCGCCTCGCGATCGTCTCGACATGGGATCATCCGTGATCGTGCTCGACGCCTCGGCTCCGTCCTCGGCGTTTCCTCGATCTCCTATATCGTCCCGACGTCGCGATCCTCGTGAACTTCCCCCGCGACCGGCGTTCAGGATGGCCAGTTGACGGCGCGGAGGACGACGAGGCCGAGGTCGTCGCGGGCGAACTCGCCGCCGACGTAGCAGGGGGACGACAGCTTGAGCCGGGAGAGGCGGCCGCGCTCGACGAGGGAATTGGCCACCCCCTGGAGGAGGACGGCGACCTTGCCGGTGGGGTCGGGCTCGCCGGGCTTGCGGTGTTCGAGGAAGTAGGGCTCCCAGTCGGCGAAGTGGACGCGGGCGAAGTCGGCGAAGGCGAATTCCGCCGTGGTGGGGGAGTGGGCGGCGATCGGCGTGCGGTGCATGTGGAAGCCGGCGTTGCGCCAGCCGTACTCGGTGGAGAGCGTCCGGGTGCGGGTCCGGACGGCCATCGCCTCGTGCCGACGGGCGCGGGCCATGCCGTTGGCGAGCGTGTCGAACGCGAGGACGACCTCCCCGAAGCACTCGCCGACGGCGAGGGCCAGGAACGAGCAGCACTCCGCCGGGTGCTCCTTCGAGAATCGGTCGACGGCGGCCTCGCACGCGACCAGCAGCCGGGCCGAGGCCGCCGACCAGTCGGGTTCGGGTGGTGTCGCGGGGTCCATGTGGGGGGTGCGGTCCTGGTGGGGAATGTCGGCCGGCGTGGCGTGGAGGGGCGCGCGCGGCGTGGCGGCCCCGCTTCCACTCTACCCGCCCGGTCGGATACGATCGAGTCGATCGCCGAACAAGGTTCGTGTCCGGAGGACGAACATGGCCACCGCGACGAGTCGCCGCGAGGAGACCGAGGCGACGATCCTCGCCCGGGTGCTGGGGCAGGGCGGGGGGGGGTTCTCGCCCGAGCTGGCCCGCCACATCCTGGAGCTTGGCTTCAGCGATCGCGACAAGGCCCGGATGCACGATCTGGCCGAGCGAAACCAGTCGGACGCCCTCTCGCCCGCCGAGAAGGAGGAGTTGCTCGCCTTCGTCAAGGCGGGCGACATCCTGGCCGTCCTGAAATCCAGGGCCCGACTCGCCCTGAAGGCCGCCCCCGCGCGGCCCGAAGCTCCTTGAGCGCGATCGACGCCGAACTCGCCCGGCTCGTCCGAGACCGGGCCGGCGGCCGTTGCGAGTATTGCCGGATCACCCCGGCGTTCGACGATCGCCCCTTCGAAATCGACCATATCATCGCCCGCAAGCATCAGGGCCCGACCATCGCGGCCAACCTCGCCCTGAGCTGCTTCCGGTGCAATTCCTTCAAGGGTTCGGATCTCGCGGGCCTGGAGCCCGGAACTCGCAAGTTGACCCCGCTTTTCAACCCCCGGCGCCACAAGTGGGATCGGCATTTCCGCTGGCGCGGGGCCGTCCTGGAGGGCATGACCCCCATCGGTCGCGCCACCATCGCCGTCCTGAGGATCAACGACCCGCTCCGGGTCGAGTTGCGGGAGGCCTTGATCGCGGAAGGCGAGCACCCGGGGGCGGATTGACGCCGAATCCGTCGGGGTCCCGGATCGCGCCTCACGGCATCGCCCGTCGCCAGTCCAGGGCCATCCGGGAGAGCCGGCGGACCAGGTCGGGGCGGGCCTCGGCGCGGTCGTGGGACTCCTCGGGGTCGGTGGCGAGGTCGTACAGTTCGGCGCCCGAGCCGTCGTCGCGGACCAGGAGCTTCCAGTCGCCTTCGAGGATCGCGACGTTGGGGGAGCGGTCGTCCCCCTGGGGGTAGCCGAAGGATGTGGGGTTGCGGCCGTACTCCCAGAGGAGGGGCTTCGAGCGCCGAGGCTTCTCGCCGCGGAGGGCCGCGAGCATGTCCTCGCCGTCGGGTTGATAACCGGGGGGGAGGGGGGCGGCGGCGAGCGAGCAGAGGGTCGGGAAGAGGTCGACGGCCGACAGCACGGTCGCCGTGTTCGTCACGCCGGCCGGGACGATCCCCGGGCCCCAGGCGATGAACGGCGAGCGGACGCCCCCCTCGTACAGGCTCAGCTTGCTCCCGCGCAGGCCGCCGGTCCGACGGCGGTCGAAGGTGGGGAGCGGGCCGTTGTCGGACATGAACAGGACCAGCGTCGGCCGCGCCCGGTCCCCCTCGCGGATCGCGTCCAGCAGCCGGCCGACCTGCCGGTCCGTCTCGACCAGCACGCCGCGGAGCCGCGCCGGGGTCGCCCCCTTCGCGCGGGCCTTGCCGTCCTCGCCGATCTCCTGGTCCTCGGGCGTGGGGATCCAGGGGGTGTGGACGTCGTCCAGCCAGAGGTTCACGAAGCAGGGCCTGTCCGGGTTCCGGCCGAGGAATTCCAGCGTCCTGTCGACCATCCAGCGCGTGCGGTCCCAGCGCTTGACGGGGTCCCTGTCCGACCAGATCCAGTCGGTGGCGGTGATGTCGGGGTGGGGTTCGGGGCTCTCATAGGTGCCGAACCCGGCGTCGTAGCCGTAGGCGGAGAACTTCGGCGCGTCATGGACGTCGCGACCGCCGCCGAGGTGCCACTTGCCGACGTGCGCCGTGGCGTAGCCGGCCGCCTTGAGCGCCCGGGGGAGCGTGGGGGCGGCGGGGTCGAGGAAGTCGTCCTGGCCGCAGGCGCGGTTGCCGGCGCGGGTCTGGAGATAGCTGGTGATCCGCCACCGAGCCGGGAACTGGCCGGTCAGCAGCCCGGCCCGCGACGGGGAGCAGATCGGCGAGGCCGAATAGTACCGCGTCAGCCGGACGCCCTCGCGGGCCATGCGGTCGATGTTCGGGGTCCGAGCCAGGTCGCCGCCCTGGCAGGCCAGGTCGGTGTACCCCATGTCGTCCGCGTAGACGATCACGATATCCGGCCGGGCGTCGTCGCCCGTCGCCATGGCCAGACCCGCCGCGATCGCCAGCACGCCCAGGATCGTCATCGCTCCACCCTCTTTCGTTTCAATCAATCGGCCGCCCGGGCCGCGCGGTTGGCCTGGGCGTTGATGGCGACCAGGGCCGCTTCCAGCAGGGGGGCGGAGAGGCCGACGGCGCGGCCGCGGAGCAGGAGGTCGCCGAGGATGTGGTCGGCCTCGGTCGGGCCGCCGCGCTCCAGGTCGGCGAGCATGGACGCGACGAGGGCCGAATCCGGGTCGGTCAGCCGGCCGCGGGACATCGCCAGGAACGACTCCGACGGCGCGCGGCCGTGGGCCTCGGCGATCGCCCGGCATTCGTCGAGCATCGCGAGGACGTGACCCGTCCCGCCGGCCCGCGCGATGTCGCCGATCGACGCCCGCATCAGGCAGGTGATCCCGGCGAGGGCGGCGAGGAACACCCACTTCTCCCACATGGCGAGCGTGACGTCCGGCGCGACGACCGGCTCGAACCGCGCCCCCTCGAACGCGGCGGCGACGCGCCGGACGGCGTCGCCCTGCGCCGGGGAGCGGGCGCCGAAGGTCAGGCGGTGCACGTCGCTGAGGTGGGCGATCCGGCCGCCGTCCTCCAGCCTCGTCGAGATCAGGCAGAGGCCGCCCAGGACCGCGTTGGCCCCGAACCGGGCGTCGAGCGCCTCCAGGTGCCGCATGCCGTTGAGCAGAGGCAGGACGAGCGATCCCGGGCCGACGGCCGGGGCGAAGTCGTCCATCGCGCCCGGGAGGTCGTAGGCCTTGCAGGTCGCGACGACGAGGTCGAACGTCCCGCCGGACTTCAACTCGGCCGCCGTGACGACGGGGGTCGACGGGAGTTCGACGGAGCCCGACGCGCTGGCGATCATCAGGCCGGACGACCGCATCTTCCTGGCGCGGGCCGGCCGGACCAGGAACGTGACGTCCCGACCCGCCTCCAGCAGCCGCCCCCCGTAATACCCGCCGATCCCGCCGGCGCCGACGACCAGGATTCGCACCGCGTCCCTCCCACTCCCCCCGACATGCCGACGAGCCGCGACCGCCCGCCGTCCTCACCATACCAGGCCGCCCCGCCTGGAGGAATCGTCGCGTCGCCCCGCGGGAAGACCCGGCGGGAAGTTGGCTTCGTTCGTCGCCGCGCGACTTCCGGCGGTCCGACATTAAGTCATTACCGTATCGGATCTTGAGCCCAGAAAACCCTGGCTTCGTTCGTCATTTTCGAATGCGTCGCGCGGGAGTTCATCATGCCCTTCGCGCGCGACGATCCGGCGTGGCGCCGCGAGATTGTCGGCGCGGTGGGGTTCCGGCCGCGTCCTTCTCATCCGGCCCTTGGCCGTCTTTTCCCGCCAGGCGAGGAAGGCGGCGATGATGGCCAGTCCGAAGCGCGCCAGGGCCTTCGGTCTCGATACATCCAGATTGTCAAGGAGCGGGGAACATCGCGTCATTGACCAGGCTCCGCGGCCGACGCGCCGAGATTTCATGATTTCGAAACCACATCCGTCCACTGCCCGCCCGGAACAATCCTGTTCGCGGGCGTCGTCGCTACTCGGGGTCAGGAACTTGGAGAAGGGGGTGGCTCGTCCGATAGGCTCCGGAGCATCGCGGCGAGTTCCTCACGCCTCGGGTCAAGGATCGAGCGGACGGCCTCCTGGTTGATCCGGTAGATCCAGACGTTGACCGCCCCGACGAAGCCAATCACGAGGGACGTGGCGAAGAAGGCCATGATCATCGCCGCCACGCCCCCCCTCGACAGTTGCCAGAATGTCTGGCCGAAGAACACCAGGATCGGGACGCCCACGGGCAGTTGGTACCACCAGAACACGTTCCGCAGCAGCCAGATCTGGTGCTCGACATCGGCCATCGCGCCCTCCACGCCTCGGACCAGCGAGTCGCCCGGTCCCGCGCGCCGCTTCTTCTGGCGCATCCGGTCGATCGTCATGAACGCGGCGATCCAGAGGAGCCCCGGGATCACCAGGTACCAGGACCAGGGCAAGCCCATCCCGACCCCCATGGCGACCCACAACGGCAGCATCACCAGGCTGACGCCCACCTCGCGGACGTCCCGCAAGAAGATCATCCTCGCGAACTGGCGCTCGCCCCGGCGGAACTCTTGAACGAGCCGATCGGCGTCGAACTGCGGGTCGGGCTGCGACTGCCAGGCCGCTTGCAGGGGGTCACTCGACATCGGCCTTCTCCTTCATCAGCTCGCCCAGGGCCTTCCTCGCCCGGGTCAGCTTCACGCCGACGTTGCCCTCGGAGACGCCCAGCACGTCGGCCATCTGGCGGTAACTCAGGCCGTCCAGGTGGAGCAGGACGAGCGCGGCGTCGGCCCCGGGCAGCCGTTGGATGGCGGCGTAGAGGCGATCGACGAGGTCCGTGGGATGCTCCTCGGGGGCCGGCAGGTTATCCGGGAGGGGTCGTTGCCGGGTCCGCCGGCGGCGTTCCTTGCGGTGCCAGCCGAGGGCGGTGTTCAGGGCCACCCGATAGCACCAGGTGGTGGCGTTCGCCTCGCCCCGGAACCCCGGCAGGGACCGCCAGACCTGGAGCAGGATGTCCTGGGCCAGGTCCTGGCCGTCCTCGGTCGTGAGCGTGTAGGCGCGGGCCACCTTCAGGACGGTCCCGCGGTGCCCGACGAGCCACTCTCTGAACAGCTTGTCGGCGTTGTCGTCGGGCACTTCGCGCCTCCCTCTCCCCCGTCCGAAGAGTTGGTCATTCGAGGCCCCGATTCATTACACGAAATCGTCGCCGCCAAGGACTTGGGAAGCGGCCCGACGCCCGCGCGTGATCATGCGACGCGGGAGCGACGGGACGCCGCCGCGCGTGGCGGCCGCTCCAAGCTCGAACGGGAGCCCGATCCACGCGACCTGTCGCTCGCTCATCTCCAAGCCGTCAATGACGGCCCCGACGATGGCGCGGCCCTCGTCCGAGAAGCTGCCCCAGATATGTTGGGGGATCGAGGGCGGCCGTTCCATGCGGCCGTGAGCGAGCACTTCGGGCCGTGGACGCCTACCGAACGTTTTTCCAGCCTCCCCGCGACGGTCGCGGAATTCGCTTGCGATCGGACCCCGGGAGACGCATCCTGGCGGGGCCCGTCGCGCCCGGCGGGGGCGCCGTCCCTCTCCCATCAGATCCGCGAATGTGAGCCGCCATGTCGACCAGCGACGCCGCCCCGAACGTGAGCCTCGACGGAACGACCCGAGACGAGCCCTCGGCCGGGCGGCTCGCCGCGTTCGCGCTGATCGCCGCGCTGCTGGCGAGCCTGGCGTCGTGGGGGGCGGTCGAGGCGGTCCACGATCGCCTCGAACCGCGAGCGGGGACGTTCAAGGGGATCCCCACCACGGCGGAGATGGAGGTCGCGGGGACCAGGCTGGCCGCCGACCTGGCGTGGCGGGGGTCCCTCGCCTTCGGGCTGCTGGGGGGATTGCTCGGCCTCGCGCTCGGCGCGGCCGGGGGCTTCGCCCGCGATCGGACGCGGGGGGGGATCGTCGCGGGGGTGGTGGGCGGGGTCCTGGGCGCCGCGGCGGGCGCGGTGTCGGCCCGGATCGGCTTCGAGCGGGCCCCGAAGCTCCTGCCTCCGATGATGGACGACCTCCTCGCGGCGATCCTGGCGCAGGGGGTCATCGGCGCGCTGATCGGCGCGGCGGCCGGGACCGCGCTGGCGCTGGGATCGGGCCGGGGCAAGGCCCGCGGCGCGATCGGCGGCCTGGTCGGCGGCGCGGCGGGGCTGGCGCTGCACCAGGTGATCGGCGCCGCGGCGTTTCCGCTGGCCGCCACGACCGAGCCGCTGGCCGCGACCCCGCTCGCGCGGCTCACGGGCCATGTCCTGCCCGCCGCGCTGGCGGCCGTCGGCGCGGCGCTCGCCCTGACCGCGGGCCCGCGGCGCCCCCGCTCGCCGGGCGAGGCCGCGTGAGCCGACGACCTCGACGGCGGCGCGGTCAGATCCCCGCGCCGTTCTCCAGGGTCAGGCCGATGGCGCGGTGGACGTCGACGGGGTCGAAGGAGCCGCGGACGCGGTCGTAGACGTTGAGGTGGCGGGGGGTGACGTAGACCTCGTCGCCGACCTCGAAGCCCAGGCGCAGGGCCCGGTTGCGGGGCGCCTCGATGTGCAGCGGGCGGTCCGGGGCGATGCGCAGGTCGAGCCGGACGACGCCCCCCAGCGGAGTGATGCGCTCGACGATCGCCGGCCAGTAGGGCTTGCCGTCGCGCGTGGCGTGGACGTCCAGGTCGTGGGGGCGGACGTAGGCCTCGGCGTGCTCGGCGGGGGGTCTGTCCAGCCAGTCGGACGGGCCGCCGCCGACCGAGCCGGCCTTCAGCGAGCCCAGCGGCAGGACGTTGATCGCCCCCAGGAACCCGGCGACGAACGGGTTGGCCGGCTGCTCGTAGAGCGTCTGCGGCGGGCCGATCTGCTGGACCTTGCCGTCGGCCAGGACGACGATCTGGTCGGAGACCTCGAACGCCTCGCGCTGGTCGTGGGTGACGAACAGGCTGGTGACGTGGACCTCGTCGTGCAGCCGCCGCAGCCAGGTGCGCAGCTCGTCGCGGACCTTGGCGTCGAGCGCGCCGAAGGGCTCGTCCAGGAGCAGCACCTTGGGCCGCGGCGCCAGGGCGCGGGCCAGGGCGATCCGCTGGCGCTGGCCGCCGGAGAGCTGCGAGGGGTAGCGGTTGGCGTAGCCGCCGAGCTGGATCAGGTCGAGCAGCTCGTCGGCGCGGCGGCGGACCTCGGCGCGGGGGACGCCGCGGATCTTCAGGCCGAAGCCGATGTTCTCGCGCACGGTCATGTGGCGGAACAGGGCGTAGTGCTGGAAGACGAAGCCGACCCCCCGGCGCTGGACGGGGAGGTCGGTGGCGTCCTCGCCGGTGAGCATGACGCTGCCGGAATCGGCCGTCTCCAGCCCGGCGATCGTCCGCAGGATCGTGCTCTTGCCCGACCCCGAGGGGCCCAGGAGCGCCACGAGCTGCCCGGACTGCACGCTGAACGAGACGTCGTCCACGGCCTGGAACGAGCCGTACTTCTTGGAGAGCCCACGGACCTCGATCGCCACTGTCTTTTCCCCGTTCCCCGGCCTCCCGGCCTCGCCCCAGGGCGCCGGCCACGCCCCTCGATGGTACGAAAGGGACGGCCTCGTCGCCAGGCTCGCGCGACCCGTCCCGGACTGCTCGTCGACGTCGACGTAAGGCCCGGCGCTCATGGCTCCACCTCCCTGGCCCCCTCCAGCCGATGCCGGAGCAGATCCATCCCCACCAGGAGGAGGAACGACGCCGCGGCCAGGACCAGGCTGGCGGCGTAGGCCCCCTCGGGGTGGAAGCTGTCGATCCCGTCGGCGATGTAGAGCGTGGCCGTCTGGGTGCGGCCGACGACGTTGCCGGAGACCACCAGCACCGCGCCGAACTCGCCCAGGCAGCGGGCGACCGTCAGGGTCACGCCGTAGGCGACGCCCCAGCGGATCGAGGGGAGCGTCACGCTGCGGAACGTCCGCCAGCGGCCGGCCCCCAGGGTGTACGCCGCCTGCTCGTACTCCTCGCCCAGCTCGCGGAGGATCGGCGACAGCTCGCGGACCACGAACGGCACGGTCACGAACATCGTGGCCAGGACCATCCCCGGCAGGGCGTAGATCACCTGGAACCCCCGAGCCTCCAGCCAACCGCCGATCGGGCTCTCGGGCCCGTACAGGACGATCAGCATCAGCCCGGCGACGATCGGCGAGACGGCGAACGGCAGGTCGACGATGCCGTCGATCAGCGTCCGGCCGAAGAACCGCTGCCGCACCAGCACCAGCGCCATCACGATCCCGAAGACCGTGTTGACGACCGTCGCGATCAGCGCCAGCCCCACCGACATGACGAACGCCCGCTTGACCTCCGGCTCGGCCAGCGCCGCGGCCAGGGGCTCCCACCCGTTCGCGAACGCCTGCCGCACCAGCGCCGCCCCGGGGACCAGGATCAGGGCCGCGAACCAGACGAGCACGGCCGCGATCAGCAGCCGACGCCCCCAGGTCGACGCCGTCTCGCGCCCCTTCGCCGGCAGCTCGCCCGCGCGGGACAGGGGGACGATCTCCATTTTTTCCGGCGGCGCGGCCGGGGCGGATTCAGGAAGCATCGCGTTCCTCCCCCCGGCGTTGCAGGGCGTGGAGGATCACCAGGACCAGCAGCGACGCGGCCAGCAGGACGGCCGAGACCGCCAGGGCGCCGTCGCGGTTGCCGCTCTCGATCTCGCCGAAGATGTGGATGGGGGCCGTCCGGGTCAGCAGCGGCTGATTCCCCGCCACCATCACGACGCTGCCGTATTCCCCCAACGCCCGGCTGAACGCCAGGGCCGACCCGGTGAGGATCGACGGCCAGAGGGTCGGCAGGGTGACGCGGAGGAAGGTGGTGAAGGGGCCGGCGCCCAGCGTGGCGGCGGCCTCCTCCTCGGCCCGGTCCATCGCCAGCAGGACCGGCTGCACGCTGCGGATCACGAACGGATAGGTGACGAACAGCAGGGCCAGGATGATGCCCGGCTGGTCGTAGATCACCTTCCAGCCGCCGCGGGCCATGATCGCGCCCAGGACGCTGTCCGGCCCGTAGAGGGCGACGAGCATCAGCCCGGTGACGACGGTCGGCACGGCGAACGGCAGGTCGATCAGGGCGTTCACCAGGCCGCGCCCGGGGAACTCGTAGCGGACGAGCACCCAGGCGGTGGCCGTGCCGGTGACGGCCCCGACGAAGACCATGACGAACGCCGTGGTGAGCGTGAGCTTCAGCGCGTGCCAGGCGTAGGGCTCGGTTATGGCGGCCCAGAAGGCGGCCGGGCCGGGGCGGGCCGCCTGCCACGCCATCGCGACGATGGGCAGGACGACCATGATCCCCAGGTAGGTCAGCCCGGCCCCGCGCAGGGCCAGCTCGGGTCGCGCCCGGCGTCGGGCGGCGGATGCGCCGGCTTCCATGCCTCACTTCCCCCGGTTCTTCACGGCTTCCGCGGCGATCGTCGTCCACAGGCCGTTGGTGGAGTACAGCTCGTCCTCGAGCGTCGCCCATCCGCCGAGGTCGTCGATCGTGAAGACCTTCTCCGGCTCCGGACGGTCGGGCAGGGGCGTCGCCCCCGGCTTGACGGGCCGGAAGCCGTACTCGACGAAGATCGCCTGCGCCTCGTCCGAGCGGAGGAACTCCGCGAACGCCTCGACCAGCTCCCGGTTGCCATGCTTCTCGACCGACGGCCCGACGATGGCGGCGGGGCTCTCGATCAGCAGGGTCGCCGGGGGGATGACGTAGGGGATCGGGTCCTTCTCCTTGGCCCGCAGCAGCACCTCGTTCTCATACGTGACGACGGCGTCAACGTCGCGCGAGCGGGCGAAGTTGGCCAGGCTCTGACGGCCCGACTGGTCCATGTTCACCACGTTCGCCTGGACCTTCCCTAGCAATTCCCGCGCCGCGGCCAGGTCGGGGTTCGCCGCGTCCTTGGCCTTGGCCTCCAGGAACGCCGAGCCGTAGATGGCGTTGATGTTCCAGCGGGCGCCGCCGGACGTCTTGGGGTCGGGGTAGAGGACGCCGACGCCCGGCCTGGCCAGGTCGGACCAGTCCTGGATCCCCTTGGGGTTCCCCTCGCGGTGGCCGATGACGACCAGGCTGTGCGTCAGGATGCCGTTGTTCGGGCCGTCCTTCCAGTTGGAGTCGACCTTGCCGGCCTTGACGAGCAGTTCCATGTCGCCGGAGTGCGAGAGCACGGCGACGTCGGCGTCGAACCCGGAGGCGATCGAGCGGGCCTGGGCGCCGGAGGCGTTGTACGACTCCTGGAAGGTCGGCTTGCGGCCGGTCTTCTCCTCCCAGTGCTTCGAGAAGGCGGGGATGATGCCGTCGTGGAAGACCTCGCGGACGACCGAGTAGGCGCCGAGCTTCAGCGAGTCGCCGTTGCGGGCGGGCTCGCCGCCGCAGCCGACGACGAGGGCGGACACGACCGCGGCCAGGGCCGTCAGGCCGAGCCGGGCGAACGGGCGGGAAGGGCGAATCTCCATGAACGTCCTCGAGATCGGGCGGGAAAGGCTCGAAGCCGGCCCGCGCGGGATTCGCGCGGGCCGGCCCTATAGGAATAGTCGACAATTCGGGCGTCCGCCGTCCAGATCAATACTGGTCGGACGAGATCACCTCGCCCCCGGCGCGGGTCACCAGGGCGGCGAAGGTGGGGAGCGAGACCGAATCCTTGATGAATCGGACCGACCCGTCGCCCAGCAGGACGTTGATCCCGCCGGTGTGGAAGGAGAAGAGGGCGCCGGTCCCCTCGGTGACGTAGTAGGGATGCGGGAACGGCTGGCCGGCGACGTCCTCGCCGTTGGCGGCGTTGATGACCGCCCGGCCGGGGAAGACCGAGCCGTCGGCCGTCGAGCCGTTGAGCGTCACGTCGCTGGCGGGGCGGGCCCAGCCGCCGGCGTTGACGCGGTTCGTCGGGACCGTGCCGATCGTCCGGCCGCCGCGACGATACACGAGCGGGCGACCGGCCGATTCCACGAAGACGATGGTGTTGGAGAGGCCGTCGGTGGCGTCGGCCAGGCGGGTCTTCTTGTTCTTGACGATCAGCGACTCGGGCGGGGTCGAGCCGGCCGGGAACAGCCCGTAGGCGCTCAGGCGGGCGTCGATGCCGACGATCGGCGAGTAGTCGGTGATCGCGGCGATCGTCGGCGTCCAGCTCGCCGAGTACGGCTGGGGCTCCGGGATGCCGTCGAGCCGGGCGGGGTCGGCCGAGGACGAGGGGCAGGCCAGGGTGTTGATCCGCGTCTTGACCGCCGTCCAGTTGACCGGGTCGCCCCAGGTGATGTCGATGTTCACCGCGTTGTAGATCTGGGTCTGCTCCAGGTAGTTGAGCATGCCCAGGATCGCCGCGACGCGGGGGGCGTTGGTCAGGCCCGACGGCCGGATGCTGCTGGGGACGTGGCTGTTGACGTCGTGGAAGTTGTGGAACCCGATGCCGACCTGCTTCAGGTTGTTGACGCACTGGGCGCGGCGGGCGGCCTCGCGGGCGGCCTGGACGGCCGGCAGCAGGAGGGCGATCAACACGGCGATGATCGCGATCACCACCAAAAGCTCGATCAGCGTGAAGCCCCGGCGGGGGCGGCGGAGACTGGGACGATCCATCGTTCGATTCCTCGTTTCGATTCGGGCCTGTGTTGGTGTTCGGTTGCGCGTCGGCGTCGGTGTTCGGTGGACTGGGGCCTGTCGGCGGTCACTTCCTCGTGATCGCGAACGGCTCCAGGGCGTTGTCGGACTCGCGGATCGAGGCGGTCAGCGGCGTGCTGGACGCCTCGGCGTAGGCCTTCGGGACGACGTTCGGCCCCGGGACCAGGTCTTTCCCCTGCTTGACGGGCTTCATCCACTGGACCGTGACCGCGTAGTCGCCGGCCGGGGCCCCGTCCCCCTCGGTGGAGGTCGTCAGGGCGAAGGACCCGTCGGGTTGCACGGTCGCCCTCGGGCTGGAGGGGGTGTCGCCCTCCCGGGGGGGGGTCCGGGGATGGAAGACCACGAACGCGCCGGCGGCCGGCTCCCCCTCGAAGGTCACCTTCCCCGTCACCGGGAAGACCGGGACCTTCAGGTCCGCCCCCGCCTCGCTACACCCCAGCGCCCCCGCCGCCGCGACCATCGCCAGCGCCGCCCGCATCCCCCGCCATCGCCCGCGTCCCGTCGTGCTCGCGCTCGTCGCGTCCATCGTTCGCGTCGCCCTGAATGACATCGAAAGCCCCCCGACGTCGCTCCTCGGCCCTCTCCGGCGACCCATCGCGCCCGTCCTGGCGCGTCTCGATTTCAGGGTCCGCCGGCCGTCGAGGCTCATGCTCCACTTCTTCGGTAGGGATTGTCAAGAACACACGTCCCTAGAGCAACCGTGATGCCAAGATCGAATCCGGCCGCGAAACCCCGACCACATCGGTCGGGAATATCAAAATGGAGAATTTACCCTGTTCCCGGCACCACCAACCCGTGACATGCCACGGCACGGGCCATGATATTTCCTGGACACCTTGATATTTCCTGGGACAATAGGGCCATGAGCGATCTCGGCCTCTGGCTTCTGGACATCTGGCGGGTGGTATCGCGGCATCTCACGCTGTCGGAGACGCTGGAGGGGGCGTTCCCCCTCCTGGCGGGCCGCTTGCCGCTGGAGGCCCTGGTGATCCGTTCGGTGGACCGGGTGGGCGGGAGCGTGGAGACGGCGGCGATGGAGCGGTCGGCGGGGGGGGCGTCGGAGGGCGCGAGGACGCCCTTGGCGTCGGCGGACCTGGCGCGGCTCCTGGAGTGGAGCGGGCGCGGCGAGGTGCTGGCCGGCGACCGTCGGACGCTGGGGGCGCGGCTGCCGGGCCTGGTGCCCGGGGGGGTGGAGGGGTCGATCCTGGCCGCCGCCCTCGACCCGGAGCAGGGGGGGCCATGCGTCCTGCTGATGGCGACCTCGGCGCCGGGCGGGTTCGGGCCGGGGGGCCGCGACCTGGCGACGGCGCTGGTGGAGCCCCTGACGGTGGCCGTGGAGAACGACCGCCGCCTGCGCGAGCTGGTGCAGCTCCGCGAGGCGGCCGAGGCCGAGAATCGCAGCTTGCGCTCCCGGCTCGACCGCGACGGCGTGGCCGGGTCGATCGTCGGGGCCGAGACCGGGCTGCGCGAGGTGATGGAGCAGATCGAGCTGGTCTCCACGGCCGACGCCCCGGTCCTGATCCTGGGCGAGACGGGGTCGGGCAAGGAGGTCGTCGCCCGCGCGATCCACGAGCGTTCCCGGCGCGCGGCCGGGCCGTTCCAGCGCGTCAACTGCGGCGCCATCCCGTCGGAGCTGGTCGATTCCGAGCTGTTCGGCCACGAGAAGGGGAGCTTCACCGGGGCCGTCGGCGAGCGCAAGGGGTGGTTCGAGCGGGCCGACGGCGGCACGCTGTTCCTGGACGAGTGCGGCGAGCTTCCCCCGGCGGCGCAGGTGCGGCTGCTGCGGATCCTCCAGGACGGCCGCTACGAGCGGGTCGGCGGCGAGAAGCCGCGGCGGGTGGACGTGCGGATCGTGGCCGCGACGCACCGCGACCTGCACGCGATGGTCCACGACGGCCGATTCCGCCAGGACCTTTGGTATCGGATGGCGGTCTTCCCGATCCACCTCCCCCCGCTGCGCGAGCGCCTGGCCGACGTCCCCGCGCTGGCGGCGCACTTCGCCGCCCGCGCCGCGAAGCGGCTGGGGGTGCCCCACCTGACGCCGACGGCCGAGGACGTGGGCCTCCTGGTCCGATACCCCTGGCCGGGGAACGTCCGCGAGCTGGCCGCGGTGATCGAGCGCGCCGCGATCCTCGGCAACGGCGCGGGCCTGGACGTGGCCCGCGCCCTGGGCGTCCCCTCGGCCCCCCGGCCGACCCCGTCGATCCCGCCGCCCGCCGGCCCTCGCGGCGACGACGCCCCGTTCCCCACGCTCGACCAGGCCGCCGCCGCCCACATCGAGCAGGCACTCGCCCGCGCCGACGGCCGCGTCGAGGGCCCCCACGGCGCCGCCGCGCTCCTCGACGTCAACCCCCACACCCTCCGCTCCCGCATGCGCAAGCTCGGCGTGGAATGGTCGCGTTTCCGGCGGTGAACACGACTAGCAGGAACTCATGCGGTGACCCATGAGGCGACGAGGAACCACGGCGTCTTCCAAATCAGGATTCACCTCCTCCAGGCGTGGTTCGTCGCAGAACCGCGACACCCTCATCGCACACGCCCACGCAACCAATTATCAACACCGGACCATATGTATTGTTTGGCGATTCCCCGGACGGTCGCCGCGATGGGGGCGGAGCGTGATAGGATCTAGCGCGTCGCGCGTGGACTGGCCTCGGTCGCGGCCGTAGTCTGGGGGCGGGCGATCGGTTCCGGGTCGGGGGCGGGCGAGATGGGGATGATCCGCAACTTGGTGCGTCGCGAGGCCCAGACGTCGGCGTGGACGTGGGGGGTGTTCCACGGGACGCTGGCGGCCTCGGCGGGGGCGACGGCGGTGCTGGTGATCCTGTTGGTGGAGCCGCGGCTCCGCGACTCGGAGTGGCTGTTCAGCCACGAGGGGGCGTGGGCGATCTCGGCGGTCGTGCTGGGCCTCGGGATGGCCATGGGGATCGGGGGGCTGATCGTCCGGGCGTCCCGGGCGCTGGCCCACGAGTGCTCCATCCGCCGCGGGGCGGCCCCGGATCTCGCCGCCGGGAGCTGGCTGATGGCGATGCCGGCGCTGGCGATCGCCGCGGCGGCGACGTGGGCCTGGAGCGACCCGGCCGCCGCGGGCCTCGCGCCGCTGGCGTTGTACCTGGCGTGGAGCTGGGGCGCGAACGTCGTGGCCTTCATCGTCTACGGGGCCGACAAGTACGTCGCCGTCGAGCGCGGCTGGAGCCGCTCCGACGTCGGCCACCGGGTGCCGGAGCGCGTCCTGCAGGGCTTCGCGCTGGTCGGGGGCGCGCCGGGCTCGATCCTGGCCCAGCGGGTCTTCCATCACAAGACGTCGGTGGAGAAGCGCGGCTTCCGCGCGAGGGTCTGGGCGCTGGCCGTCGTCCACTACGTCGCCGTCGCGGCCCTGGCGGCGCTCTGGCTCGGCCGCGAGGGCTGACGAGACGGCCTCCTTCGAGCCGAGCGACCGTCGGGTTACGATGGGGTGGGGATCGGCTGGTCGTCGGGGGGTCGTCGCCATGAATCGGCTGTTCAAGGGGAGGATCACGGGGGAGGCGGCGGGGGAAAGGCCGCTGGACGCGATCTTCGCGCCGAGGACCGTGGCGGTGATCGGGGCGACGGAGAAGGCCGGCAGCCCGGGGCGCGCCGTGCTCTGGAACCTGATCAGCAACCCCTTCGGCGCGACGGTCTTCCCCGTCAACCCCGGGCGGCGGAACGTGCTGGGGATCAAGGCTTACCGCGACGTGGCGTCGGTGCCCGACCCGGTCGACCTGGCGGTGGTGGCGACCCCGGCGGCGACCGTGCCGGGGGTGATCTCGGAGTGCGCCGCGGCCGGGGTGAAGGGGGCCGTGGTGATCTCGGCCGGGTTCCGCGAGTCCGGGCCGGCGGGGGTCCGCCTGGAGGCCGAGGTCCTGGAGCGGGCCCGCACGGGGGGCCTGAGGGTGGTCGGGCCGAACTGCATGGGGGTGATGCGGCCCCCCATCGGCATGAACGCCACCTTCGCCCACGGCTCGCCGCGGCCGGGGAGCGTCGGCTACATCAGCCAGAGCGGGGCGCTGGACGCGGCGGTGCTGGACTGGAGCCGCAAGGAGAACGTCGGCTTCAGCGCGTTCGTGTCGGTGGGCTCGATGCTGGACGTCGGCTGGGGCGACCTGATCGACTACCTCGGCGACGACCCGCACACCAAGAGCATCGTCGTGTACATGGAGTCGATCGGCGACGCGAGGGCGTTCCTGTCGGCCTCGCGCGAGGTGGCGCTGACCAAGCCGATCATCGTCCTGAAGGCGGGCCGGACCGACGCCGCGGCGCGGGCGGCGGCGACGCACACCGGGGCGATGGTCGGCGGCGACGAGGTGCTGGAGGCGGCCTTCCGCCGGGTGGGCGTCCTGCGGGTGGACTCGATCGCCGACGTCTTCGACATGGCCGACGTCCTCTCCAAGCAGCCGCGGCCGCGCGGGCCGCGGCTGGCGATCGTCACCAACGCCGGGGGCCCCGGCGTGATGGCCGTCGACGCGCTGGTGGAGCACGGGGCCGAGCCGGCCGAGCTGTCGGCCGACGCCCTGCGGGATCTCGACGCCTTCCTCCCCGCCGGCTGGAGCCGCGGCAACCCCGTGGACGTCCTGAGCGACGCCGACCCGGAGCGCTTCGGCAAGGCGGTGGAGGCGCTGGCGCGCGACGACGGCGTCGACGGCCTGCTGACGATCCTCACCCCCCAGTCCGCCACCGACCCCACCGCCGTCGCCGGGCGGCTGCGCCAGCACGCCAAGGTGCTGGGCAAGCCGGTCCTCGCCTGCTGGATGGGGGGCGAATCGGTCGAGCGCGGGACCGCCGCGCTGAACGAGGCGGGCATCCCCACCTACCCCCACCCCGACGCCGCGGCCCGGGTCTTCGCCCTGATGTGGCAGTCGACCTACAACCTCCAGGGCATCTACCAGACCCCGACCATGCCCGCCGACGACGCCGCCTCCGGCTCGCCGCGCGACCAGGCCGCCGCGATCCTGGCCGCCGTCCGCCGCGAGGGGCGCGAAATCCTGTCCGAGGCCGAGTCGAAGCGCGTGCTGACGCTCTACGACGTCCCCGCCGTGCCGACCGTCGTCGCGACCACGGCCGACGAGGCGGTCGCCGCGGCCGAGGGCTTCGGCTGGCCGGTCGCCGTCAAGCTGAACTCGACGACCATCACCCACAAGAGCGACGTCGGCGGCGTGCGCCTCAACCTCTACGACGTCGACGCCGTCCGGGGCGCGTTCCACGCCATCGAGCGCTCCGTGACGGCCGCCGCCGGCCGCGACGCCTTCCAGGGCGTCGGCGTCCAGCCGATGGTCCAGCCCGACGCCGGCGTGGAGGTGATGCTGGGGAGCGGCCTCGACCCGCAGTTCGGCCCGGTCCTCCTGTTCGGCGCCGGCGGCCGGCACGTCGAGGTCCTCGGCGACCGCGCCCTCGGCCTGCCGCCGCTGAACACGACGCTCGCCCGCCGCATGATGGAGCAGACGCGCGTCCACGCGGCGCTCAGGGGCATACGGGGCCAGGCGTCGGTGGACATGGCGGCGCTGGAGCGCCTGCTGGTCCGCTTCAGCGACCTGGTGGTCGAGCAGCCGTGGATCAAGGAGATCGACGTCAACCCGCTGTTCGCCTCGCCCGACCGCCTGATCGTCCTGGACGCCCGGATCATCGTCCACGGCCCGCTGATCCACGCCGAGGACCTCCCGCGCGCCGCGATCCGGCCGTATCCCTCGCAGTACACGTTCTCCTGGACGTCGAAGAAGGGGGAGCCGATCACGATCCGCCCGATCCGGCCGGAGGACGAGCCGCTGCTGGTGAAGTTCCACGCCACGCTCTCCGACCGCAGCGTGTCGCTCCGCTACTTCCACGCGATGAAGTACAGCACGCGCGTCGCCCACGAGCGGCTGACCCGCATCTGCTTCATCGACTACGACCGCGAGATGGCCCTCGTCGCCGTCGCCAGGGATCCCCAGACCGCCGAGCGCCGAATCCTGGGCGTCGGCCGCCTGAGCAAGATCCGGGGGACCGACGACGCCGAGTTCGCCCTGATCGTCAGCGACGAATTCCAGGGCCGCGGCCTGGGCTCCGAACTCCTGCGCCGCGTGCTGCAAGTCGGCCGCGACGAGCGCGTCGCCCGCGTCGTCGGCGAGATCCTCCCCGAGAACATCGAGATGCTCCGCGTCTGCGAGCGGCTCGGCTTCAAGACCACCCGCGACCTCGAAGAGGGCGTCGTGCGGGCCGAGATGACGCTGTAGGCGAGGCGGCCCGCCGGCCTGAATTCGCGACGATCTCCGGGACGCCGGAAGCTCCACCAAATGGCTTCGTTCGCGCGCCACGGCCGCCGCCACCAGACACGCAAGCCAATCCCCGAGAACGCTTTATAGACAAACCGCGTTGGCTTCGTTCGTCGTTTTCGAAGTGGTTTCTCGCTCGCCGCCTCCCCCGGCGATCGGGAGGGACCGCCGACGCGGTGAACTCCGCCGGTCCATTCGTGGTTCGGATGAGCATCCCTTCTCCCCCCTGTGGGAGAAGGTGCCCCGGAGGGGCGGATGAGGGGGGCGCGACCGAGAGGCGTCGGCGCGGAGTCCCTCGCGGGCCGGGGGACGCGACGGCGGTCGCCCCCTCATCCGGCCTTAGGCCACCTGCTCCCACGAGGGGAGAAGGGGGGAGGCGCATCGCTCCGGCGAGGGTTTCCACCGGGTGCCGCCAGGAGGAGATGGGCTTGGCGAGCGCGGCTCCGGGCTCGGTTGCGTCGCTCGATTGCTTCCGGGATGTCAAAGAGCACGGTTATCGAACAACCCGTATGGTCTTGGGCAAGCCCGGCCAGATTTCAGGAATCCCGAGATTTTCTCCGATCGCGGCGACCGGCCGCCGAGGCCGAAGGGCGCGCCCGGGGACGATCTCGCCTGGCCGGATCCCCGACGGGGTGGTAGAACGCGGGCCGCCGCGTCCCCCTCCCCACTCCATCGAGGACCCGACGATCATGCGTCGCCTCGCCTTCCCGCTCCCCGTCCTGCTGGGACTGATCCTCATCCCGGCCGTCCCCGCGCGCGCCGCGACGGAAGTGAAGTTGGAGAAGGGCTACATCGCGGGGGTGGTGGAGAAGCTGCCGGAGGTGCCGTTCCGGCAGGAGGAGAAGTATCGCGGGTCGGTGCATTCCTTCCGGCTGGCGGGGATCGATCCCCACCAGCGCAGGCTGATGGCGGCGTTCACGGCGGAGGGGGAGTACAAGGCCCCGGCCTCCGGCCCGATCTCCGAGGCGACGTCGCAATCGAGGGACGGCTGGCGGAAGTTCCGCTTCGAGATCAAGGCGAGCGTCCACGTCGAGGCCGGCGTCGACGGCTCGCCCCGGTTCCGGGTCGAGGTGGACGAGGTCAAGCGGACGGAGCTTGAGGGGGTCGCCGGGCTGCTGGCGAAGCTGCTGGGCCGGCAGTTCGACGCCATCGCCACCCAGGTCGTCGACGGCCAGGCCGATTCGGTCAACCAGAAGCTCAACGCCGAGATCATGAAGCGCGCCGCGATGTACAAGGACTTCGGCGTCCTGTGCGGCATCGACTACGACCGCGAATTCGTCGCGCTGAAGTTCGACCTCACGCGACTCGACCGCCAGGGGATCCTGGGCTACGTCCTCGTCGGCCCGCGCGAGGGCTTCGCGCCGCTCCACCGCTGGCTCAACGCGCGGACCGGCGGCCACCGCTACACGCTCTCGCCGACGATCGACGTCCCCGGCGCCTACGCGCTCGAAGGGATCGCCGGCCACGTCCCCCTGGCCGACACGCCGGGCGCGGTCCCCGTCGAGCTGTTCCGGGGCCGCGTCGACCACCTCTACACCACCGACCCCGCCGCCGAAAACATCCGCCCCCGCCTCTTCGTCCGCGAGGGCGTCGCCTTCCACGTCCTCGCGGAGCCGATCGACGGCGCCGTCCCCCTCTACCGCTTCAACGACCCCCGCCGCGGGCTGCACTTCTACACGACGCATCCCCACGCGGAGTTCGCGAAGTAGGCGGGACGGGTCCAGCGCGACGAACGGAGCGCGAGCCGCCTCTGAGGCTACCGAGCGCCGACGATATCTGACCACCGCTCGAGGACATGCTCCACCTTCCGTGTCACCCAGGGCGTCGGGTCCGACGCCGCATAGTCGCGGAGACGCCGCGCCGCCCGATCGAAAGGGACGGGATCGAGGAGCTTCGGGTCGACCTCCTGGATGACCGGAGACTCGCTGTCCCCGGCCATCTCGGCGAGGGCCCCGAGCGCGACCAGGCTCAATGGCCGGCCGCGCTCAAGCCACGCCTCGGCACGCGCCCAGGAGATTTCGGAGACGGTGGCGAGCTCATACCAAAAATCCCACGGAGGCCACCCAGTCCCCTCGGGCCCTCCGAGTTCGACGGCGTGCGCGTGGCGTTCGATCCAATCGAGGGGTCGTCCCGTCTGGAAGGATTTCAGCATGAAGAACGCAACGTCCGCCAGGCCCTTCTCCGGCGCTCTCTCCAGGGCCTTGACGGCGACATCGAAAGCCTCGTCCTCGGGGACTAACTCCATCAACGCGTCGACATGCCCCTGCAAGACGCGATAGTGGAGGGTCTCCCACAGGCCCAAGGTCCACTCGGGCTCCTGCTTCGGGCCGTAGTCGGACACGTCGAAGCCCAGGTAATCCAGGAGGATGAAGAGCCCTTCGACGAGTTCCACCTCGCGGTAATGACCGGCGATGGAATGTTCAATCTCCCATGATTGGAGGAGGAGGTCGTGGTTGTTCCAGCCGACCCGGAGGGCGAGATCGCGAAGCTCCGCGATCTCTCGCCGCTTGAGGCGCCGCGGCAACGGACGGCTCAGGGCCATGAGGGCGCCATAGCGCTCGACCGCCGGGACGAGATAATGGAACTCGGCGGGTAGGAGCGTCCAGTCGGGTCTGGGGTCCAGATCGGCCACGGTCCGTCCTCCCGCTCTCCTCGCGGATCGATCAGGTCGCCGGCTTGAGCACCTTCTCCAGCCCCTCCGTCAGCACCGCCTCGGCGTCGGGGGCGACCCAGCACCAGTCGTGGAGGTTGGCGTCGCGTTCGGCGACGCGGTCGGCGGTGGGGATGTAGCCGGTGGCGGCGTCTCCGTAGGCGATCGCGACGACGGGCTTGTCGGGGCGGAGGCGCTGGGCCAGGAGCTGGAACGCGACGTAGGTCTCGCCGGGGCAGAGGACCAGGGCGACGGGGCCCAGGTCGAGCGCGGGGAGGTCGATCGGCCGGCCGGCGGCGAGGCGGGCGCGCCAGCTCAGGCCCATCGCGGCGAGGCACTGGCCGAAGGGCTTCGAGTCGTCCTTCAGGCGCGCCAGGAGGTCGGCCTCGGTGAAGCCCTCGTCCTCCCTCGCGGTGAAGGTCAGGGGCTCGACGCGGTACGAGGCCGCCTCCAGGGGCGACGGTTGGACAGCCTCCCAGGCGCGGGCCATCGCGGCTTCCAGGCGAGCGGCCAGCGCGGGGCGGTTCTCCGGGGAGCCGTCGTTGTACTTGCCGGCCGTGACGTCGCCGCCGCAGCCGGAGAGATAGACCTGCGCCACGCCGGGCATGGCCTTGGCGCGGGCGCGGCGGGCCATGCCGACGAAGTCCGCGGAGACCTCCCCCTTGCCGTAGTAGCTCATGGGGTGGATGGCGTAGTGGTTCAGGCAGGCGACCGGCTCGTCGCCGTCCCAGAAGCCGACGGCCGTGACGAACGGGTCGATCGGCCCCTCGTCGGCCGCGTGGGCGTCGGGATCCTTCGAGGCGCTGGTGCGGGCGTGGGTGATCGAGCCGTCGGGGCGGACGAACCGCCGGCTCGCCCCCAGCCGCTCGCCCCTCGCGCGGCCGACGCCGACGCGGGTGACGCGTCGCGGCGGCTTCCTCATCGCCTTCCCCGCGGCGCGGGCCACGCGGCCGACGGCCAGCTCATGGAAATCGAGGTTGCAGACACGGCCGACGCAGCCCTCGCGCTCCAGGATCCGTTCCGCCTCCAGGTCGGCGATCGGGGCGTCGTGCTGATGGACGGCCGACAGCATGACGCGGGAGGGGTCGGTCCCCACGGCCTTCGCGACGGCCTCGCGCCAGCGGTCGTAGGCGTCGTTGCGGATCTCGCACCAGTCGACGGACACGATCGCCACCGGCTTCTCCAGCGTCCCCCCCCTGAGCACGACGCCGATCGCCTCCAGGGGATCCGCCACGCTCTTGACCGGCTCGATCCCGCCCCCCATGCAGGGGTGCCCGACCGGCGGCGTGACGTCGGCGGAGAAGGTCGACAGCTCCCACGGGCGGTCGGTCTCTCCCCGGGCTCGCCCGCGCGAGCCCCCCAGCGCGACCGCGGCGAAGGCGGCCAGGGCGTCGCGGCGTCGGATCGAGTTTCGATGTTCGCTCATATGCTGGTCCCCTCGGACGCTGTGGCGTCTAGGTTCAGGATGGTGCGCAACGGCCGCAGGCTGGTCAGGGGGCGGGCGTCCCGGCGCCAGGGCTCGAAGGCGGGGTCGTCGGCCTTGCGGGCGCGGAAGGCGACGAAGGCGGCCATCGCCCGCCAGTCGGAATCCTCGACGACGACGCACGCGCCGCCGTCGGCCTCGAACTCGGACAGGATCGCGGCGATCCGCGTCTTCCGGCCGCCGGTCGGGAATGGGACGGAACGCACGGCCACGGAGCGCCGATTGTGCGCCGCGGCCCAGCTCTCCAGCTCGTCGATCTGCTTCCCCAGCCCGCCCCCTTGCTGGCCGCGGTTGCAGATGGCGGCCACGAACTTCGTCCTCGGCCCCTCGTAGAGGATGAAGCGGTCGTCGGCCTGGACGCGCGCGGCCGGAGGGTCGTCGCCGAGCTCGTCGGCGGCTTCGCGGAGCGCGCGGGCCAGGAGTTCGGCCAGCTCGGGATCCTCGGTCGGGACCGGGTCGGCCTGGGCGGAGCGGAAGTCGTTCCACGCCTGCTCGATCCCGATGAAGGCGCGACGGCCCTCGTCGACGGCCGCCGGCGGCCGGGGCGGCGCGGCCCCCTCAGAGGGAGGGTACGCGGCCATCTTCCCTTCCTCGACGCAGCGCTCGCGGTACGCCTGGCACTCCTGGAGGACGTCGCGGGCGCGGAGGCCGACGAGGGCGGAGATTAGCGACGCGGGGATGGGCGCCGTGGGGTCTTCGGGGTCGGGCTCGACGCCCCGCGAGCGGAACAGGAATTCGAGCCGCCGCGCGATCAGGTCGCGGACCTCGTCGGGGCCGCACGGGGTCTCCAGCACGGCGGGGCGGGGGTCGTGCTCGACGCGGTCGCGGACCGGCCGCGTGAGCATCGGCTTCAGCTCGTCGTAGAAGTTCTCCAGGCACGAGACGACGACGATGGCCGAGGGGACGCGGCTGAGCAGGTCGCAGAGCGTGGCCATCGCGCGGCGGAACTTGGGACCGGCCTCGTCCAGGTCGAAGACGTCCTCGAGCTGGTCCACGCAGATCGCCAGCGGTGCCCGGTCGGCCGCGTGGATGAGCTTGCCGAGCCGCTCGATCATGCGGGAGCAGGCGTCGGCGTAGGTGCTCGGGTCCAGCCCGCCGAGGTAGCGGCGGTCGCGGTCGGTCATGGACTCGCAGCGCAGGTACTTGAGCAGGCGAGCATGGATCGCCGGGTCGTCGGCCTGGAGGTAGAGCATCGCCTGGATCAGGTAGACGTCGACGCCCCCCAGCCGGGGGTCGCGGATCAGCGCGTCGGCCAGGTCGGAGACGAGGGAGTCGGCCGCGGCCTGGCTCATGCCCCCCTCGCGGAGCCGGTCGACGGCCTCGCGGCCGGCGTCGGGGAGCATGGCGACGAGGCGGTCGGAGATCCGCCGGAGGCCGGACTCGGGGTCGCGCCCCTCGAAGTACGGCCGGTCCAGCGAGTCCACCACGTTGTTCAGGGCGTACCGGGCGTAGTCGCCGGTATACGAGGTCATCTGCATGTAGGCGCAGTAGCCCCGGCCCTCGCCGTGGAGCCGGGCGCGGAACGCCCGCATGAGGTGGGTCTTGCCGCTGCCCGACTCGCCCAGCAGGAGCAGCAGGCGGCCCGTCGCCGGCCCGTCGGCGGCGGCCGCGCGCTCGACGGCCCGGTCGAACCACGACCGGACGCGGGCGTGGATCGTCCGGACGTCGAACGGGTCGGGACGCCAGACGTCCGAGGCCGTCGCGACCGCGTGGAACGGGTCGGCGGCCGCGGGCGAGCAGAACGCGGCGGCTCGGGCGTCGGGGGCGGCGTTCATGAGGGGGACTCCCGGCCCAGGTCGTCGCGGACGAAGTGGAAGCAGGTGTTCATATAGGGAACCTCCGAGAGCAGGACGTCTTCGGGGTCCATCGCCTGGACGAGGTCGGCCCGCGAGAGGCTGAGGAGCCGGGCGTTGTTGGCCTCGGCCAGGCGCCTCTTGAAGAGGGCGTAGTCGCCGTCGCGGAAGGCCGGCTCGTCGCCGAGGGCCCGCCAGACGTGGACGACGAAGACCTTGTCGTCGCCGTGCCGGCCCGACTCGCAGCCCCGCGCCGCCTCGCGGACGAGCCGGGCGAACTCGGCCAGCTCCAGCGGCGGGGCGGCGGGGGCCTCGGCCGTCGCGGGGGATTCGGGCCCGGCGTCCGCCGCCTCCTCGACGGCCCAGCGGCGGATGACCTCGTCGCGCAGGTCCTTCAGCGGTTTGCCGGCCGCGCCCAGCCGCTCGGCGATCAGGCGGTCGAGCGACGCCTTGGAGGGGAGGGGGGTGAGCGGGGCGTTGGCGAGCGCCCGGCGGAGCAGGGCGGCCTGGACGGTCTCCAGCGTCACCTTCTCCCTGGGTCCCATGCCCAGGTGCTTGCGCGTCCAGGCGTCCCTGGCCTGCTTGAGCGTCGGCGTCCCCCCCAGGCCCAGGCCGGCCAGGCGGTCCAGCAGCACGGCGCGGAGGACGTCGTCCTTGGCGAGCGTCGCCGACCCCGCCAGCCCCAGGGCCGTCGCCGTCAGGAGCGACTTCTTCAGGCTCGCCCAGGTCGGCTTGGGCTTCGCGGGAAGCTCCTTCACGCCCAGCGCCGCCAGCGCGGCGCGGCGGCCCTCGTCGGTGGCCGCGAAGGTCGACGGCGCCCGCGCGGTCCTCCCCTCGGACCGGACGACCAGCCCCGACGCGGCCAGCTTGATGAGGGCCCGCTCGACCACCGCCGCCAGCTCGCCGCCCGGCCAACGTCGGCCGAGGATCGGGTCCAGATCCTTGCGGACGTCCGCCGCCTTGGCCCCCTTGGTCCCGGCGAGCAGGACGCGGAGCAGGGCGAGGGACTCGGCGGGGGACAGCGGCGATTCCGGCGTCGACATGATCGAGGATCCCGGTGAGATCGCGAGGCGGACCGTGTCACCATGATCGCGGCCGGCGCGGCGCGGGGCAAGCGGTCGCCGTCGGGGGGGCCGTCGCGGATAATCCGGCGGCCCGGCCTTTGCATGCAATGTACGGGATCGATCGAGCCCGGCCCCTTGAGGCGGGACCCTCGGGCGGCTACCCTCGATCGTCTCGGCAGCGCCGCCGGCCGCACCGCCGGCGGCGCGGACGTCAGCCACAACCCCAGGAGAATGAAGACGATGACGATCTACCGAAGCGCCGCGGCCGTGGCGTTGTGCGGCCTGATCGGCCTGGCCACCCCGGCCTTCGCCCAGCACGCCGACGCCCACGACGCCCCGGCCGTCACCAAGGCCGAGGCGATCATGATCCCGACCAAGGGGAGCAGGGTCGAGGGGCGCATCACCTTCACCCAGGAAGGCGACAAGATGCACGTCCAGGCCATCCTCACCGGCCTGACGCCCGGCCCCCACGGCTTCCACATCCACGAGTTCGGCGTGTGGTCGGAAGACGGCATGGCGACCGGCGGCCACTTCAACCCGACCAGCCACCCCCACGCCGACGTCCACTCCCCCGAGCGCCACGTGGGCGACCTGGGGAACATCGTGGCCGACGAGGACGGCAAGGCCACCCTGGAACTGAAGGACTCGCTCCTCAAGTTCCACGGCCCCACCTCGATCCTGGGCCGCGGCGTCGTGGTGCATGAGAAGGCCGACGACCTGGTCAGCCAGCCCTCCGGCGACGCGGGCGGCCGACTGGCCGTGGGGACGATCGGCGTCGCCAAGCCCTGACGCGACCGAGGCCGATGAATGCCGACGGCGGGCGGGGCGCGATCGGATCGATCCGCCTCGCCCGCCGCGTCGTTTCGAAGGAACTGCCGAGGCCGCCCCGCTCAGTCGAGCAGGAACCGCGGGGGGTCGGCTTCCTCGTGGCGGATCTCGTCGACCGGCTCCTTCTTGCCCCAGCCGGCGTAGAGGCGGTTGGGGGCGTTGAGGACCAGGCCGGGGACCTCGCCGACGTTCCGATAGGCGTGGACGACGCCGGGGGGGATCCAGACCGCGGCCGGGTTGGACTCGCCCATGATCTCGACGTGGCGGTGGCCGTAGGTGGGGCTGTCCTTGCGGGCGTCCCACAGGTAGAGCTTGAAGTCCGACGGGCCGACGAAGCCGAAGCCGTCGGTCTGGTCGACGTGCTCATGCGGCCCCCGCGCGACGCCGGGGAGCGTCGACGAGATGTAGGTCATGACCGGCCAGCGATCCTCCTCCAGCCCGTCGTGGCGGAAGATCTCGATCAGCCACCCGCGATTATCGCTGAACTTCTTGAGGTGGCGGATCTCGACGCCCTCGATGGGGCCGTCGACGTATTCCGTGGCTTCGACCGCTTCGGACACCATGGTCTGCTCGGACATGCGGTTACGACGGCGATCGTCCTTGACCGCCCCTCCCTGGTAAGGCACCCGGCCGGGCGGGACGGCCGCCCCGCCGACGGAACTTCTCGCCCGGCTTCACCATGTTTCCCCGATCCCGCGCGAACGGTCAACACCGTCCGTCGGCGGAATCCCGGATCATTCGTAGCGCATCGGCTCGACGCGCATGGGCTTGGGGCGAGTCATGCGGTTGTAGTCGTGGCCGGCGTAGCCCCCGACGAACATCGGCTTGACGTCCGGCCGGTCCAGGGAGGGCCGGAACGCGGTCCGTCCTCCGGGGCTGGGCGTGGACGCGAAATAGCGGTCGCGCGCGCACCCGGTCAGGGCGCAGGCCCCGGCCAGACCGACGACCGCGGCGAGGCGGCGGATGTGTTGCGGTCGAAGGTCCATGAAACGTGGGCCTTTCCTGTGCTGACGCGATCCCGGCGATCTTCCCTCCTCCTATTATCGGCACGGCCGCCCCCCCCGCTTGACCCCGACGCCCGCGAGGCCGGCCCCCTCCATGAAAAACTCAAGTCGCCGCCCCTCCCCGCGAGGCCGGACGACCCCTGCAATCGGCTCAAGCCGCGCGTCGAGCGGGACCGATCGAAATGCCTGTCGCGCCCCGGCCTGGCGGCCGTCGGGTCGCCGGGGGAGGCGCGTCGGGGTCCGGTGGGGAAGGGGTCGGGATGACGAAGCGCACCCGAGGTCGGGCCTTGCCGGCGTTCGCCGCGGCGCTCCTGGCGCTGGGGCCGGCCGCGACCGGCCCGAGGCCCGTCCTCGCCGACGGCGGCTCCCCCTGGCGGCTGGGGGAGCCGGTCGCGATCGCCGTCCGCGACGGCGTCGCCGCGTTCGACGTCCCCGCCGACGCGCCGGCGGGCGACCTGCTCGTCGTCGTCTCGTCGCTGTCGCGCGAGGCCGGGCCGTTCCCCATGAGGCTGTCCAACCGGGCCGTCGAGCGGGCGACGCCCGTGGAGATCGCGCCGGAGGCCCCCGCGCGGCCGCCGCGGCTGGTCGCCCCGGCCGTCGCGGCCGAGCCGGAGCCGCCGCTCCTCCCCCCCGAGCCCCGCCGCGACTTCCACATCATGACCCGCGAGGGGGACGTGGGGATCGCCTCCAACTATGAGAAGGTGGCCGGGACGCTGAGCGCGGTCGGCCGCCGCGTGCAGGTGTACGTCGCCGACGACGACCGGGGGCGGGTCGACGCCGAGACGCTGGCCGACGTGGTGGAGACCTTCGACGACCACGTCCACCCGGTCGCCGCCCGGACGATCGGCCTGGCCGAGGACGCCGACGGCGACGGCCGCTTCACGGTCTTCTTCTCCAGCCGGCTGACGCGCCTGGCGGGGGGCCGGCACGCCGTCGACGGCTACGTCCGCGTGACCGACCTGGACCCCGCGTTCCCCCCGCCGTTCGGCGACCGCGGCGACGTGATGCACCTGAGCACCGCCCTCCGCGCCGGGCCGCACCTCCGCGCGGTCATGGCCCACGAATACACGCACGCGGTGGTCTACACGCGAAAATCCCTGCATCGGCCGATCGGCGCCGGGACGCCCCTGGAGGAGGAAGGGTGGCTGGACGAGGCCATGGCCCACCTCAACGAGGATCTCCACGGCTTCGGCCGATCGAACCTCGACTACCGCGTCAGCGCGTTCCTGTCGCGGCCGGAGCGCTACCGGCTGGTGGTGGACGACTATTACTCGGCCGACCTGTTCCGCAGCCACGGCAACCGCGGCAGCACGTACCTGTTCCTCCGCTGGTGCGCCGACCGCTTCGGCCCCGACCTCCTCCCCACGCTGGTCGCCTCGGAGTTGCACGGGGTCGCGAACCTGGAGGCGGCGACCGGGCGACGGTTCGAGGACCTGTTCCGCGCCTGGGCCTTCGACCTCCACGCCCGGCCCGAGGGCCCGGCGTTCGCCGGCTATCGCGACCGCGACCGCGCCGGGACGTGGCCGGCGGCCGGGCCGAGGCCGTCGCGGGTCGCCGAGGGGCGCGACGACCTGTGGGAGGCGGCCGGGGCCAGCCCGCGCCACGTCCTGGTCGATCGCGTCCGGGGGAAGGCCGTCCGGGTCCGCGTCGAGTCCCTCGCGGAGTCGGACCTCCAGGTGACTGCCGCGATCCTCCCGGCCGCGCCCAGGGTCGACCTGTCGGCCCGCGCCTACGCCTCGGCCGACGGCGGCGTGATGCTCCGGCTCTCGGCCCGGGAGCGGGGGGTCGCTCCGGCACGTTTGGTGGGCCTGGCGTGGGAGCCCGTCACGCCCCCCCCCGACGCCCACCGCTCGCCGATCCAGCCCGGTCGACTCGGCCCCGACGAGTTCCGCGCCGCCTTCGGCCCGGGGGCGATCCCGGCCGGCGGCTCGCTCGACTCCCGCCCGATCCGGCTGGGCCCCGCGCCCCTCGCCGGCCCCCTGGTGGTGAAGCTCCTCGCCCTCGCCCCCGACGGCCGACCCGTCACCGCCTGGGCCTCCCTCGGCGAGGATCCGCCCCCCGCCCTCATCGCCGACGACGGCCGAGGGCCGGCCCGCCGATGACCCGGCGAGCCCGCGAGAAGTTGGCTTCGTTCGCGCCACGGGCCGGCAGTCCCAGTCGCGACAACCCGATGTCCATCATCAGTTTATCACGATTTCAAGTTGGCTTCGTTCGTCGAAATCGATGTGTGAAACCCATTCGCGGGCGGCCGTATTCCGTCCCCTCTCCCGCCGGGAGAGGGCGGCCGCGCCACCGGCGGGTGAGGGCCGTCGCGCTTCGGGGATCGCTCCGGCCGCGCGAATCGCCTTTTGTGGCGCGGGCGTCCCACCTATACGCGCGAGCCGACGCCATGCAGGCGAGACGCCCGCGCCACAATGGGACGAAAGCCGACGCGCCTCGAACAGCTAGCGCCGGCCGCGCGAATCGTGAACCGCCGCGTTTCGTACCGTCCGACGACCCTCACCCGGCCCTTCGGGCCCCACCCTCTCCCGGCGGGAGAGGGGACGCGGGTTGCACGCTCATGGAACATGGAGCATTGGTCGCCGAGCCTCGCCCTGGAAAGGTCGGCGCGCACGGCCCCCTGATTCCGCTCCCCTGATGCCCGTCGAATTGCCAAGGAACGATCATCCACCGAATATGCTCCCGTGATGTCGCCTCGGGATTTCAGGTTTCGAAGAGGAAATTGCGAGTCCGACCCGCCCACCCACGATCATGCATGCGGAAAACCGGTGAAAGCCCGATCCGTACTGCACACCCGTTGACAATCGGACGATAACAGGGTTGAATCCGGGGCCGTCGCACTTAATGTTCATGCGAACATTGGCGACGAGCCCTAACTTCGACGGGAGGTGGACGATGGCCGACACGCAGACGAAGGGGTTCCCGACGATCACGCCGCACCTGGTTGTGAAGGGGGGGGCGGAGGCGATCGAGTTCTACAAGAAGGCGTTCGGGGCGCGGGAGCGGTTCCGGATGCCGTGGCCGAGCCCGGACGGGGTGGAGCGGGTCGGCCACGCGGAGCTGATGATCGGCGACGCGGTCGTGATGCTGGCCGACGAGTTCCCGGAGCACGGCTCGGTCGCGCCTTCGGGCCAGGGGGCGAGCGTGGTGATCCACCTCCAGTCGCCCGACGTCGACGCGACGATGGCGCAGGCGGCCGAGGCCGGGGCGACGATCACCATGCCGGCCGAGAACGCGTTCTGGGGCGACCGCTACGGCAAGCTGATCGACCCGTTCGGCCACCACTGGTCCGTCGCCACGAAGGTCGAGGACGTCTCGCCCGAGGAGCTGAAGAAGCGCATGGACGCCATGTTCGCGGCCTCCCCCGACCCCTGCGCCGGGTGATTTCGGGACTTCGGGAAGACGCTCAGAGCGCCCTTCCCCCCCGGTGGGGGAAGGTGGCCCGGAGGGCCGGATGAGGGGGGGACGAGCGAAACGACCTCCGGAGTTCGAGGGGCCTTCCCCAGGCCGTCGGCCCGCAAGCCGAGGTTCCGAACTCCGAGACTCCGCGGGCGGGCTCCCCCTCATCTGACCGCTGCGCGGTCTGTCTTCCCCCACCAGGGGGGAAGACCGTTGAAATCACGCAAGCCGTCTCGTCCTCCGGCCCCGTTCACGCCCCGGCTTGCTTGGCGGCGCGGCGACGGCGGGGGGTGGGCTGGTCGGGGGTCTTGCGGCCGCCGGCGAGGGGGTCGGGGCCCCCTTCGAGGGGCTGGCCGGGGGAGGCGGCGTCCAGGCGCTTGCGGGCGGCGGCGGCGTAGTCGTCGGAGAGTTCGAAGCCGATGTAGCGGCGGTCGAGCTTCTTGGCGACGGTCAGCGTCGTGCCGCTGCCGGCGAAGGGGTCGAGGACGACCTCGCCGGGGTTGGAGCTGGCGCGGATGATCCGGCCGAGCACCTGCTCGGGCATCTGGCAGCCGTGGAAGCCGGCGCGTTCCTTGAAAGTGCCGCAGACGCGCGGGAAGTACCAGGTGTCCTCGTCCGGCTGGAAGCCCTGGGCCATGTCCTGGGGGCGGAGGATCCAGGTGTCGTCCGGCAGCCGGCCGTTGGGGTTGGCCCGGATGTCGTCGTAGACGAGCTGCCGCGCCGACGGGACCCGGATCTGGGGGTCGTCGGCGTTGAAGGTGAAACGTTTGGGGTCCTTCAAGAAGTAGAGCAGGTGGGCGTGGCTGCGGGCGAATTTTCGCCGACAGTGGACCCCAAACGTATAGTACCAAACCACCCAGGACCGCAGGGTCAGCCCCAGCTCGCGGTGGAAGATCCACTTCATCTCGGCGGCGTATTCGTCGCCGATCGCGATCCAGAACGTCCCGTCGGGCTTGAGCGCGCGAACGACCTCGCGTCCCCACCGCCTGGTCCAATCGAGGTAGGCGTCGGGGTCGCGGGCGTCGTCGTAGACATCGTAATCATAGCCGATGTTGAAGGGGGGGTCGGCGAAAATCAGGTCGACCGAGGCGTCCTCGATCCGGGGCAACAGTCGCAGGCAGTCCCCCGCGTGCAAACGATCGAGTTCGAGCGGAGTCCCGGCCGATCGGCTGGAATTCGGCGCGCCCGGGGCCGGCGCCCCGTCGGAGGCGGGGGGGATGAGGTCGGCTTTGCGCATATTCGGGCTCACTCGTCGTTGGGGGGGTGGGCATCGCCGATCCGTCCGCCGTCCTGGGCCTCCTCGCCTTCGCCTTCGGCCGGGGGGGCCGAGGCGCTGTCGTCGATGCGATACTCCGTCAGCTTCTTGTGCAGGGTGTTGCGGTTGATCCCCAGCCGCGCCGCGGCCTTGATCTGGACGCGGTCGCTCGCCCGCAGGACCTGCTGGATCAGCTCGCGCTCGACCCGGCCGACGACGCGGTCGTGCAGGTCGTTGGCGGCGGGGCCGGCGTCGCGGATCCCCTGGCGGACCAGCTCGGTCGTGAGGGCGGCGAGGTCGGAGCCCGCGATCGCGCCGGCGCCCCCCGCGGCGCGAGGGCGGGCGGGGCGGGGGGGGGCCTCGCCGCGGAGCTGGGGGGGCAGGTGCTCCACCAGCAGCTCGGGGCCGTCGCCGAGGATCACGGCGCGCTCGACGTAGTTCTGCAGCTCGCGGACGTTCCCCGGCCAGTCGTGCTCGCGGAGCCGGCGCATGGCGTCGGGGTGGACCCGTCGCACGTCCTTGCGGTTCTGCTCGGCGTAGCGCCTGAGGAAGGCCTCGACCAGCGACTCGACGTCGTCCCGGCGCTCGCGGAGCGGCGGCAGGTGGATGGGGACGACGTTGAGTCGGTAGTAGAGGTCCTCCCGGAAGCGGCCGGCGTCGATCTCGTCGAGGAGGTCGCGGTTGGTGGCGGCGACGATCCGGGTGTCGACCTTCTTGGTGTTGTTGTCGCCGACGCGCTCGAACTCCCCCTCCTGCAGGACGCGCAGGAGCTTCACCTGGAGCTTGGGGGAGGTGCTGTTGACCTCGTCGAGGAAGATGGTGCCGGCGTGGGCGGCCTCGAACCGGCCGGTGCGGTTGTCGACGGCGCCGGTGACCGCGCCCTTGACGTGGCCGAACAGCTCGGACTCCAGCAGGCTCTCCGTCAGGGCGCCGCAGTTGACGCGGACGTAGGGGCCGGTGGAGCGCGGGCTGAGGTCGTGGACGGCCCGCGCGATGAGTTCCTTGCCGGTGCCGGTCTCCCCCACGATCAGGACGCAGGCGCGCGAGGGCGCGACGCGGCGGACGGCCGTGAAGACCTCGCGCATCGCGGCCGCCGCGCCGATCACCCCCGGGAGGGGGGCGTTCGGGTCGAGGGCGGGGGCCGGGTCGTGCCCCCGGAACGAGGGCCTGAGCGGTCGACCGTAACTCGGCCGGGTCTCGATGGGCATGGATCGGGCCGTTCCTGGTGTCGCTGCGTCCTTGATGCGGCCGGGTCGGGCCGGCCGGCCTTAGCGGCATGGGTCTCTGTGCGGTTGTCGCGGCCGTCGCAAGGTCGGGTCGGGTCGGGTCGGGCATCCTAACGTCCTTCCCCCCTGGAGGGGGAAGGTGGCCCGGAGGGCCGGATGCGGGGGGGAAGAGCGAGGCGGCCGTCGGAGTTCGGAGGGGCCTTCCCCGGCCGCCGGCCCGGCCCAAGGTTCCGAAATCCGAAGCTACCTGGGCAGCCCCCCCTCATCTGACTCCTTCGGAGTCTGTCTTCCCCCTCCAGGGGGGAAGACCGTTCACGCGAGGGGCCATGATTCAGCGCGGGGCCGGCCGGTCGGCGTCGCGCGAGGCGCGGCGGAGGGCGCCGAGGGCCGCGCCCAGGCCGGCTCGCAGCTCGACGTCGCCCTCGGAGGCGTAGGCGTCGGCGAGCTTGGCCTCCTGGTCCGGGGCCAGCATCGGGCCGAAGCGCTGGAGGCTACGGGCCAGGAGCCTGGCACCGTCGCGTCGCAGCTCGGGGTCGCGGGAGGCGTCGAGGATCGCGTCGGCCAGGGCGCGCTGCGCCCGGGGGCTGGGGATCTCGGCCAGGGTCGCGGCCACGGGGCCCTGGACGTCGCGCAGGCCGATCGCGCCGACGAGCAGCTCGTCGACGCCGGCCAGATCGGGGACGAACAGGCTCCGGGGGCTGTCGGCGATCCTGGCCAGGGCCTCGGCCGCCCGCCTGGCCTGGGAGGCGCGCTCCTCGCCGCTCAGGAGGGAGGGGCGGCCGATCTGCCGCTCCAGCGCCTCGGGATCGTCGGTATGGACGATGAACTTCACGCCGGGGTAGTTCGCGGGCAGGTTGGGCCGGCGGTATTCCAGGTCGCGCGGCCCGTAGATGAACAGGGGGAGGGACGCGACGCGGGCGTCGCCCCGGAACATCGAGAGGACGTCCTGGACGTCCCACGAGCCGCCCGCCTGGTCGTGCGCGGCGAGGATCAGCTCGACGTCGGCCGACTCGACCGCGGCGGCGAAGGCGGCCTCGCCGGTGGGCTCGGCCTGGACCTGGTAGCCCATGGCGCGGAGCGAGCCGGCCATCTGGGAGGCCCGGCCGGGGTTGCCGTCGACGATCACGGCGCGGGGGCTCTCGCCGCTGAGCAGGAACCGGGCGAGGGTGGGGACGACGCGGCTCGACCCGGGGAACGGCCGCGGCGGCGCGAGGTCGACGATGGCCTTCGCCGCGGCGAGCTGGAGCCGGCGGCCGGGGGCCGAGAGGGCCTCGACCAGCGGGTGCTGGCGGCCCCCCTCGGCGGCCAGCGCGGGGTCGGCCACCCGCCCGAGCGCCCGGGCGGCGGCGGCGGCGAGCGTGGGGCGGCCGGTGGCGATCGCCTCGCGGACGAGGTCGCCGAGCACGCCGGGCCCGGCGGCGAGCGCCTCGCCGTAGGTCTCCAGGTCGTCGCCCGGGAAGTTCTCGTAGCCGACCTTGTCGACGGCCCGAGACAGCTTGAAGCCGAGGCTGACGACCTGGGCGCGGCGGTCGCCGGGCGCCAGCCGGAGGGCCTGCTCCGCGAACGCGCCGCCGAAGATCCCCTCGACGTCCACGCGCTTCGCCAGGGTGGGGGCGGGGGCGTTCCGCGCCGGGTCCCATCGCCAGAGGAGGACCTGCTCGCTGGGCATCTCGTACTGCCGGCGGACGAAGGCGTCGGCGGCGTCGCTCAGGGTCTGGACGGGGGACTTCGGCTGCTGGGCGAACGGCCTGCCGGTCAGCCGCTCGATCGCCAGCGTCGCGGCCGCCTTGACCGGCGGCGGGGAGTCGGGCGAGGCGGCCGGGTAGGTCAGGAACGGGATCGCGCGGGGGTCGCCCAGGTCGCCGAGGATCCGGGCGGCGTCGGCGGCGATCATCGGGTCGGGGCTGTCGAGCGCGGCGATCCAGGCGGGGGTCGACGAGGTGTCGAGCCGGCCGGCGGCGTCGACCAGGCGCTCGCGCCGCGGGTCGGTCGCGTTGTACTTGCCCATCTCGGCCACGATCGCCGGCACGGCGAAGGAGCCGGACTCGCGGAGGCGGTCGACGGCGTAATCGCGCTCCTCGCGGGAGGCGAGCAGGCCGGGGATGTATGACTTGATGCGCTCGGGGTCGGCCTGGAGGCGGCGGGCGGCGGCGACGAGGCGGTCGGCCAGGGGGGCGGCGTAGGGCCGGGTGGCCGGGTCGTCGGCCAGGCGCAGGAACGAGCCGGGGCCGAAGCGGTCGCGGAGCTTCAGCAGCTCGGCGTCGTCGACCTCCAGCTTGTTGAACGCCTCGATGTAGGGGACGGCCTGGCGCCCCTGGCCGGTGCGCGAGAGGTAGTCGACGGCCTCCCAGAGCTGCTCGGGCGACCTGGGCTCGACGGCGAACAGGTCGGGGCCGGGCGCCTGGGCGAGGGCCGGCGGCGCGGCGGCCGGCCAGGCCAGCCCCAGGGCGGCGAGCACCCCGACGGCGACGGCCCGCCGCCGGGCGCCCGAGGAATCCCCGCATCGGTCGATCGAGCGAACTCTGTGGTGAGGCATGAGGTTGGTCCGATGCGAGCGATGGGGTCGAATGGGTCCGGGGGCCGTTCCCCCGCCGCGGCTTACAGCCCCTCCTCCGCGGCCACCAGGTCGTCGAGGGTCTCGCGACGGCGGGCCAGCCGGGCGGTGCCCCCCTCGACGAGCACCTCGGCGGCGCGGGGGCGGGTGTTGTAGTTGGAGGCCATGACCATGCCGTACGCGCCGGCGGAGAACGTCGCCAGGAGGTCGCCCCGGTCCAGCGGCGGCAGCGCGCGGTCCTTGGCGAGGAAGTCGCCGCTCTCGCAGATCGGGCCGACCACGTCGCGGGGCTCGGTGCCGGGGATCTCGGCCTCGTAGTCGGCCGGCGGAGCGGGGAACCCCTCCGGGACCGCCACGGGCCAGATCCGGTGGAACGACTCGTAGAGCGCCGGCCGGATCAGGTCGTTCATGGCGGCGTCCTGGATGAGGAACCGCTTGTCGCCCGACTGCTTGGTATATAACACACGGCTGACGAGCACGCCGGCGTTCCCGGCGATCACCCGCCCCGGCTCGATCGCCAGCCGGCAGCCGGCCGCCTTGATCCCCGGCAGGATGGCGTCGGCGAATTCCTTGATCGGCCTGGCCTCCGGGCCCCTGTAGCCGATGCCGTAGCCCCCGCCCATGTTGTACCAGGCGACCGGGTGGCCCATCGCGCGCAGCTTGCCGATCAGCTCCACGCCCTTCTCGACGGCCTTGGCGTAGGGCTCGACGGTGGTGATCTGCGAGCCGATGTGCATGTGCATGCCGATCATCGTCAGGCTCGGCATGCCCTTGACGCCCTCGGCGATCCGCAGGGCCCGCTCGATGTCCACGCCGAACTTGGACTGCTTCTGCCCGGTCGACGTGTAGCGGTGCGTCTTGGGGTCGACGTCCGGGTTGACCCGCAGCGCGATCGGCGCGACGCGGCCCATCGACGAGGCGACGCGGGCGATGGCCTCCAGCTCGGCCTCGCTCTCCACGTTGAACATCAGGACGCCGGCCTCGATCGCCTGGGCGATCTCCGGGTCGCTCTTGCCGACCCCGGCGAAGACGGTCCGCGCCGGGTCGCCGCCGGCCCTCAGCACGCGGAACAGCTCGCCGCCGGAGACGACGTCGAACCCGCTGCCGTGGGCCTTCAGCAGCCGCAGGATCGACAGGTTGGAGTTCGCCTTCACCGAGTAGCAGACCAGCGGGTCCACCTCGGCGTAGACCTCCTGCAAGGTCTTCAGCGTGTCCACGATCGCCGACCCGCTGTAGACGTACAGCGGCGTCCCGTACTCCTCCGCCAGCCGGGCGACGGGGACGTCCTCGCAGTAGAGCTGATTGTCGCGGTACTGAAACGCTTCCATGGACGGGGTCGCTCGGGGAAAGAGTGTTTCGGGAGGATCGTTCCCGGGATCAATCAATCATTTGAGAGGTCGAATCAAGCATCCCTTCTCCCCTCGTGGGAGAAGGTGGCCGAGTGCCGGATGAGAGGGTCATCACGATGGCCTTCGGTCGCGCCCCCCTCATCCGCCCCGTTGGGGCACCTTCTCCCACGAGGGGAGAAGGGGGTGAGGCGACCGAGCGATCCTCCGCGACGGGACGCCGAGAGTGCATCCCTCGTCTGGCCTCGGCTCGCGGTCAGTCCAGTTCCAGCTTCGACTTCCAGCGCCCCAACTGCCGATCCACCTCGGCGGGGGCGGTGGAGCCGTACGACTTGAACGCCTGGACCGCCTTCTCGACCCCCAGGATGTCGCGGGCCTCGGGGCCCAGCTTGGGGGAGGCTTCGGCGAGGTCGGCGTCGGAGAGGTCGGCCAGGCGCTTGAGGCCCCGACGCTCGCAGAGGCCGACCAGCCGGCCGATGACCTCGTGCGCGGTGCGCTGGGGGACGCCTTGCAGGATCAGGTGCTCCATCAGCGTCGTGGCGTCGAGATAGCCCTCGTCCAGCCGCTCGTTGATCCGGTCGGGCCGGAGGTTCGCCCCCTCGACGACCACGGCGGCCAGCTCGACGCACGCCTCGACGGTGTCGAAAGCGTCGAACAGGGGGAGCTTGTCCTCTTGCAGGTCGCGGTTGTACGCCAGCGGCAGGCCCTTGATGAGGACCAGGAGCGTCGTCAGCGAGCCGACCACGCGGGCCGACCGGCCCCGGATCAGCTCCAGCACGTCCGGGTTCTTCTTCTGGGGCATGATGCTGGAGCCGGTGCAGATGGCGTCCGGCAGGGCCAGGAAGCCGAACTCCTGCGTGCTCCAGAGGATCCACTCCTCGGCCCAGCCCGAGAGGTGCTCGGCGATCAGCGTCAGGGCGAAGACCGACTCGATGGCGAAGTCGCGGTCGCTGGAGACGTCCAGGCTGTTCGCGGCGACGCCGTCGAAGCCGAGCTCGCGGGCGGCGAAGTCGCGGTCGATGGGGATGCTCGTCCCGGCGAGCGCCGCGGCGCCCAGCGGCAGGACGTTCAGCCGCTTGCGGGCGTCGGCCAGCCGGCCGCGGTCGCGTTCGAGCTTCTCGACGAACGCCAGGAAGTAGTGCGGGGCCAGGACGGGCTGGGCGCGCTGCAAGTGGGTGTAGCCGGGGAGGATGATCCCCCGGTGGCGGTCGGCGGAGCGGACGAAGGCGCGTTGGAGTTCGAGCAGGCCGGCGTCGACGCGGTCGATGGCGTCGCGGGCCCAGAGCTTGACGTCGGTGGAGACCTGGTCGTTGCGGCTGCGGCCGGTGTGGAGCTTGCGGCCGAGGTCGCCCAGCTTCTCGGTGAGGGCGGCCTCGATGTGCATGTGCACGTCTTCGCGCTCGAGCACGAACGGGAAGTCGCCGGCCTCGATCCTCGCCTCAATCTCCGACAGCCCGGCGACGATGGCGTCGCGTTCGGCCTCGGTCAGCAGGCCGACGTGGGCCAGCATCCGGGCGTGCGCCTGGGAGCCCCGGACGTCGTGGCGGTAGAGGCGGCGGTCGAAGGAGATCGACTCCGTGAACTCTTCCACCCGCCGATCCGTCCCGGCCTCGAACCGCCCGCCCCAGGGCTTGCTCGCCACGTCCCGACCCCCTTCGCTCGCCGAGTGGTGCGCGCCCCGTCGCTGCGCGCGGATTCAGCACTCCAGGCCCAAGTATAGGCATCCCCCCGCGTCCAATTCAAGAATCCGCGAGGCGCGCGGCCCGGCGAACGGGCTGGTTGGCGCCTATGTGCCGCTTCGGCGGGTCAATCCGCCCCGGCGTGCGCGCTATGCGGTCAGGCGGGCGTCGGGGAGCCGGCCGGCTTCGGGAGCCGGGAGGGGGGCGTCAGCTTGTTCACGCGGTAGAACGTCTCCGGGTCGGCGCGGAAGTTCGCGACCATGGCGGGCAGGGTCTCGCGCACGGTGCGCCGGGGGTCCCAGTCCAGCAGCTCGCGGGCGCGCGAGGCGTCCAGCTCGATGTGGTCGTCGGCGATGTTGATCATCCAGGGCTGGATGAAATGCCCGGAGCCGGGCAGGGCGTTCAGGAACCGCGCGCCCGCCCTGGCGATCACCTTGGGGACGGGCCTGGTCTTCCAGTCCTCGGCGTGCAGCAGCAGCCCCAGCGCGTGCTGGATGTCCCCGTAGGCGACCGTCTCCGCGGAGAGGTTCAGGACGAGGTCGGGCGGCAGTTGCGCCCGGCGGTCGACGACGCGGGCGAGGGCGTCGATCAGATCCTCCCGGTGGACGAACGACTGGCCGTGGGCGGGGTCGCCCGGGTAGAAGCGGCCGATGAACCAGCGCTCGGCGACGCGCTGGAGATGGTTCGCCAGCGGCGGCGAGTGGCCCTCCTCGTCGTACACGGCCGCAATTCGAACGATCACCGTGGGGATCGACCCGCGCGTCTCCTGGACGACTAGCTCGGCGGCCGCCTTCGACTCGGGATACGCCCACATCGGCGCGAGGGGGGCGTCCTCGGCCTGTGGGCGGCCGGGTTCGGTCGGGCCGTAGACGAGGGACGTGCTGGCGAAGACGAACTGGCCCACGTCGCGGTCCCGGAGCAGGCGGAGCATGCGCTCGGTGCCGCCCACGGTCAGCTCGCCGTACTTGGGGCTGGGCCTGCCCGAGAAGTCGTAATAGGCGGCCAGGTGGACGACCGACTCGATCCGACTCCCCTGTTCCCGCTCGACCCGGTCGAGCGCGCCGGCGACGCTCGACTCGGAGGTGAGGTCGACGTCCATCGTGTCGACGCCCGGGGGAGGGTGGGGCAGGCCGGCGTTGTCGAAGGCGACGACGTGGTAGCGGTCGCGCAAGGCGAGCGCGAGGGCCGAGCCGATCAGGCCGCTCCCCCCGGTGATGATGACGGTGCCCCGGTGCGTGCTCATCGGCCGTCCCCTCTCGTCGCCGTTGATCTCTCCGGCCCGTGGAGGGCAAAGGCCATGCCGGCCGGCGGGTCGATCTCGGGCGGCGAGCGGGCGCGCCGGCGTCAGTGCGAGTGGTGGACCGGGGCGTCCTGGTGCTTCCTCAGCTCGGCCTCCAGGGCGTCGACGCGGGCCTGGAGCTTGTCCAGGTCCTCCTTGTGGACGACGTTGACGCCGTCCATCGCCTTCTTGACCAGGGAGCCGACCCGGTCCTCGAAGTCCTTGCGGGCGTCCTCGGACTGCTTCATCAGGTTGTCGACGAACTCGCGGCCCTCGACCTCCCCGAGCTTCGCCTGCGCGGCCAGGTCGCGGCCCAGCTCCTCCACCTTGTCCTTGGTCATCACGGCCAGGCCCACGCCGGCCAACATGGTCCGCTTGATGAGGTCGATCATCGTCGGCGTTCCTCCCAAAGCATCGGGGCGACGGGCCCGCCGAGGATGGCGGGCCGCTCCTCTTTAACTATTATAGGGCCGTCGCCACCGCGCCGCCCCTACTCGAAATCCGCGTCCCGCCGATGGTCCCGCCCCCGCCCGCTCACCCGATCCCAGTGGGGCCGCGAGAAGACCTGGAGATGGCCGCAGTCGTCGCAGCGGCGGGCGGGGAGCTTCATGCCCTTCCAGAAGAACCGCTTCCAGAATGGGAGGCCGTTCGGGATGAAGCGGAGCCCCTGGGCGCGGATCTCTCCCCGGGAGTACGACCGGCCGCCGCAGGCGGGGCAGGGGAGTTCGGCCCGACGTTCGTCCTTCATCACATCCCTCCGGGGGCCGACGTCGGCCCTTCATGGGTGGTATTCGCCGAGGGTCGCCGAATATTGCCCCGGCGTGGCGCCCCTGGGAATCCGCGGCGGTTCGCTCTACAATAGGGGCCACGCGCCCCGCCATCGCGACCCTCCTTGAGATGGACGAGGAAACCCACCGGGAATGGATCGGCTTGAGATCCTCTGCTTCGCCGGGACGTATGGATTGGCCCTCGCGGTCGAGCTGGCCCGGGTCGCGGTGCGCAACCCGCTCCGGTGGTACGCGGGGGTCGGGCTGACGGCCCTGGCGTGGCTGGTGCAGACGGCCTACCTCGTGAACCGGGCCTGGACGTCGGGGACCGCGCTGCCGGTGACGACGCCGTTCGAGTCGGTCATGGTCCTCTCGTGGGTCGTGGCGCTGATCGCGCTGTACCTGATGGCGCGGTGGCCCCGCCAGGTGGCCGTCGGGTTCTTCACGCTGCCGCTGGTGCTGGGGCTGATCGCCGGCGCGGCGTGGTTCGTCCCGCGGGCCGAGGCGGGGCGGGAGTGGGACGGGGCGACGGCCTTCTGGGGGACCGTCCACGGCGTCTTCCTGCTGGCCGGCGCGGTCTGCGCGTCGCTGGCCTTCGCGGCGGGGCTGATGTACATGGCCCAGATGCGGATGCTCAAGTCGAAGTCGATCAAGAGGCACGGCTTCTCGCTGCCGAGCCTGGAGCAGTCCGAGCGCGTGAACCGCGGCGCCGTGGTGGCGGCCTTCCCGCTCCTGACGGTGGGCCTGCTGATCGGCGCGGCGCTCAGCGTGGCGGAGATGAGGAAGGGGGCGTCGCTGGCCGTCCCCTGGAACGACCCGAAGGTCCTCAGCGCCCTGGGGATGTGGCTGGTCTTCGCGGTGCTGCTGCACGCCCGGTTCCGGCCGTCGATGCGAGGCCGGTCGGTGATGATGCTGACGATCGCGGCGTTCGCCTTCCTGGTCTTCACCTGGGTCGGCGTGGAGGCCCTGCGGCTGCCGACGGCCCACGGGCCGGCCCGGACGGCGCGGGCGGGGGGTGGGCCGTGAGGCTGCTGGCGCTCGGGGTCGACCACCGGTCGGCCCCCGCGACGATCCGCGAGGCCCTGGCCTTCGGCGACGACCGCCTGGGCCCGGCGCTCGGCGCCCTGCGCGAGGCGTTCCCGGGCAACGAGTTCGTCGTCCTCTCGACGTGCAACCGCGTGGAGGTCTACGCCGCCGGCCCCGACGACGTCGCGCCCGGCGTCGACGCGATCGGCGACTTCCTCGCCGGCTTCCACGGCCTGCGGCACGAGTCGTTCGCCGGGCACCTGGTCGGCTATCACGACGAGGCGGTGGTCGGCCACCTGTTCCGCGTGGCCGCCAGCCTGGAGAGCCTGGTGCTGGGGGAGGGGCAGATCCTCGGCCAGGTGCGCGAGGCGTACCGCGCGGCCGTGGCCAGCAAGGCCGCCGGGCCGGTCTTCCACGCGGCCTTCCAGCACGCCCTGCGCGTCGGCAAGCTCGTCCGCGAGAAGACCGGGATGGACCAGGGGAAGCTCTCGGTCGCCAGCGTGGCCGTCGACCTCGCCCGCGAGGTCTTCGACACCTTCGCCGACAAGACCGTGCTGGTCATCGGCGCCGGCAAGATGGGGGACCTGACTCTCCAGCACCTCAAGTCGCTGAGGCCCGGCCGGATCCTCGTCGCCAACCGCAACCCCGAGCGCGCCGAGGCCGCCGCCGCCCGCTGGGACGGCCGGGCCGTCCCGTTCGACCGCCTCAACCAGGCGCTCATCGAGGCCGACCTGGTCATCAGCACCACCGCCGCCGCCGAGCCGGTCGTCGAGTACGACCAGTACGTCCGGGTGCAGCGAGCCCGCCGCAACCGCCTGGCGTTGATCCTGGACATCGCCATCCCGCGCGACTTCGACCCGCGCATCGGCGACCTGGACCAGGTGACTCTCTATCACGTGGACGACCTGCGCGCCCAGGCCGACCAGAACCTCTCGCGACGCCGCCAGGGGGTGGAGCCGGCGCTCCAGATCATCGAGCGCGAGACGGCGGCCTGCTACGCCGCGCTCCGCCGCCAGCAGGACGCCGGCGCCCTCCTGCGGCAGCTCGGCGACCGCGCCGACCAGATCCGCGAGCGGGAGCTGGAGTTCCTCTTCCAGAACCTCCCCCACCTCTCCGAGTCCGACCGCGCGGCGATCGCCCACATGGCCGCGCGGCTCCAGAACCAGTTCCTCCACCACCCCCGCGCCGCCGTCCGCTCCGCCGCCTCCGAGCCGATCCCCCCCGACGCCCCCCACCCCGTCCTCACCGCCGTCCGCCACCTCTTCGGCCTCGCCGACGGCCCGCCCCCCGCCCCCAAGCCGGGGCTCAAGGAGATCTCCTGAGGCGGCCAGCGTCGCGCCGTCGCCCGCGAGCATCCGACCACCCCATGCCGATGCCCTTCCCGGATCTTCCAACAGGGCGGGGGGGCGCGCCGGTAAAATCACGGCGGTTCCGATCCGAAATCTCTCGCTCATCCTCCGCCAACCCCGCCGCGTCGCGGGCCCCACGGCGGGTTTCAGCCCGGGAGCGACCGCCATGAGCAATCCCCTCGCCAGGACGCGACGTCGACGGCGCGCGCCGATCGTGGAAGCCCTGGAGGATCGCCGGCTGCTGGCATCCCACGTGCCGGGCGACGTCATGACGATCTCCGAGGGGGCGTCTCCCGGAGAAGGGTCGTTCGGTGCCGTGCTCGTCGGCGACGATCGGCTGGTCGTCGCCTGGGAGGAGGACGTCGGCGGCGGGACGGGGCTGGACGTCTACGCGCGGTGGTACGGCGTCGGCGGAGCGCCGATCGGCGACGCCTTCCGGCTCAACGTCGACGCCGCCGGGGACCAGGCCTCGCCGCGGGTGGAGCTGAGCCCCGACGGCGAAATCGTCTTCGCCTGGTGGAGCGAGGAGGGCCTCGAAACCCGTCGCTACGAGCCTGACGGCGCGGCCGTCGGCGGGCCGGTCGCGCTGGCCGGGTCGGCCGGGCTGTCGCGCGACTTCGAGCTGTTCGGCGCGACGGCCGACGGCCTCTCGATCCTCGACGACGGCTTCCGGGCGCGCCGGTACGGCCTCGACGGGTCCGAGACGGCCTCGATGACGCTCGCGCCGGCCGAGCCCCACTGGGAGGCCGTGGAGTCGGACGCCCGGGACCGGGCGGCTTACCAGGACGGGACGACCCTCCTGACGTGGTCGGAGGTCCGGTTCGGCGCGAGGCCCCCGTTCCTCGACTCGCGCGTGATGATGGGCTATTTCGGCCCGGACGGGAGCCTGATCTCCAAATACGTCGTGAAGCTATACACCACCAGGCTCCACGGCTTCGCCGAGGACCTGGACCCGCGGCTCCTGGAGTCCTCGTCGCGGATCGCCTGGCGGGGGGACCTCCCCGACGACGCCCCCTGGATGGAGAATCCCACGACGCGCTGGTTCGAAACCTCCAGCTACGCCTTCGGGTCGGAGCCCGTTTATATCGCGCGGTACGACGAGGATGTGCCGGCGGAGCAAGCCGACGGGGTCCCGACGGCCATCGACGCCGACTTCCTGGCCTACGTCCACTACGTCCGGCCCGGCTCGCCCGGCGGCGTGGAGAGCTACTTCCGCGTCTGGACGCCCCAATTCCTCCCGATCCCGTCCCCCGCCGGAGGCTATCGGTACTGGCGTCCGGGGGAACCGATCCCCACGCCCGAGCTGGCGCCCGGGACGTTCGACGCCGTCCAGATCCTGCCGACCGGCGGCGGCGACGTCTGGCTGCTGTGGAACGGCCCCGAGGGGGGCCTGAACGCGCAACGGTTCTTCGACGCCACCCCGATCGTGACGTCGCCGGACGGGCCGGCGACGGTCGGCGAGGCCGACGGCCGGACGACGATCCGGCTGGCCCGCAACGGGGACCTCTCGCGGCCCCTGACGCTCCGATACAAGACGTCCTCCACCGACGCGTTGCCCGGATACGATTTCGTCCGCGCCGACGGCACGGTCACGTTCGAGGCCGGCCGCTCGGAGGCGACCATCTCGGTGGACATCCTGGACGACGACGCGGCCGACGGCGACAAGACGTTCACGGTCGAGGCCTGGGATCCGACGGAAGCCGCCGCGATCGGGGTGCTCTTATTCGACGTGACGGTCCTCGACGACGAGCCGGAGGCGCTCCGGCCGCTGTCGTTCTTCGACTATGGCGCGGCGGGCCTCTGGTCGTTCAACGAGGTCGCCGGCTGGACCAAGCTCAACGACGTTGCCCCCCGTTCCATGCTCGCGACCCCGGGAGGCACGCTCTACGCGGACTACGGGGGCGCCGGCCTCTGGTCGTGGGACGCCGTCCGGGACTGGCGCAAGCTCAACGACGCCGCCCCCGAGGCGATGGCCCACGGGACCGGCCGGCTGGTGCTCGACTACGGCTCCCAGGGCCTCTGGTCGCTGGGCGAATTCGACGGGTGGGCCCAGCTCAGCCCGGCCGACCCGAGGAAGGTCGTCGGCGACGACTCCGCGATCCTCGTGGATTTCGGCCCCAACGGCGTCTGGAGCTGGGACGACGCGCGGGGCTATCTGCGGATCGGCCCCGACAGCCCGGAAGGGATGACGTTCCTCGTCAACGACTTCTACTTCGACTACGGCGCCAACGGGCTCTGGCGCTTCCACCCCGCGTATCCCAGCGGCCAATGGGAGTGGGAGCGGCTCAGCCCCGCCGACCCGACCTCGATCGCGGTCGAGCCGGATCGCGGCGCCCTCTACGTCGACTTCGGCCCGGACGGCCTCTGGCGATGGGACCGCGTCGACGGGTTCCAGCGCCTTGACGCGACGCCCGCCGCCCGGTTCGCGATCGGCCCGAACGATTCGGGCACCCACGCGGCCTACGTCGACTACGGCGCGGCCGGCCTCTGGTTCTGGGACTGGCCGACGGGCGCGGTCAAGCTGAACGACGCCTCCGCCCTGGCGATCGCCACGGGGTCTGGCGACGACGTCATCCTCGACTTCGGCGGCAACGGGGTCTGGCGATGGAGCCCCACAGCCGGCTGGCGCCGTATCAACGAGGGCTCTCCCCGGGCCATCGCCCGGACGTGATCCCCCCGCCGGCCGGGCCCCTCAAATCCCGGCCCGGCGTAAGTTCGATTCGATGCGCCCTCACGGGATCATGCGATGCTCTCGCAGGATCTCGCGGACGCGGTCGACGGGGATCGCCTCCACCTTGCGGCCGTCGCGGCCGGTCATGTCCTCGGCCTTCAACAGCGCGTTGGCGACGGCCTCCTCGACCCCCTCGAGCGCGGCCTGGAAGAGGGGGGAGAGGGCGTCGGTCGGCAGGACGGCGCGAGGCCGGGGGGACTCGTCGCCGTGGGGGACGCGGAGCCCCGGCGCGGTGGAGAAGGCGATCGCGTAGTCGCCGCTGCCGTTGCTGAACGACGAGCCGGTCCGGGCCAGGCCGAACACCGCCCGCGCGGCCAGACGCTCCAGCGCCCGGGCGTCGAGCGGGGCGTCGGTCGCGACGACGATCATGCACGAGCCGTCGCCGCGCGCCTCGGGGCCCTCGCGATCGTCGTCGCCCATGGCGGTCCGGAAGGCGTGCCGCCCCAGCGCCCGGCCGACGGGGGCGCCGGCGATCGTCAGGACGCCGCCGAAGTTCGCCTGGACCAGCACGCCGACGGTCCAGCCGCCGTGGCGGTCGGGGAGCCGGCGCGACGACGTGCCGATCCCCCCCTTCCAGCCGAAGCTCTCGCAGCCGGTTCCCGCGCCGACGTTCCCCTCGGCGACCGGGCCGGCGGACGCCTCGCGGATCGCGCGCCGGACGTGCTCGCGGCGGACATGCATGCCCCGGATGTCGTTCAGGCCGCCGTCGTTGGTCTCACCCACCAGCGCGTTGACGGAGCGGACGTCGGCGTTGCCGGGGCGGTCGATCGCCTCGCCGACGACGGCCGCGACGGCCTCGCCGACGGAGAGCGTGTTGGTCAGGACGACGGGCGTCTCGATGGTCCCCAGCTCGCGGACCTGGGTCGAGCCGGCGAGCTTGCCGAAGGCGTTGCCCACGAACACCGCGCCGGGGACCTTCTCGCGGAACAGGTCGCCGCCGTGCGGGAGGATCGCCGTGACGCCCGTGCGGATCGAGTCCCCCTCGATCAGCGTGACGTGGCCGACCCTCACCCCGGCGACGTCCGTGATCGCGTCGAGCGGCCCCGGCTCGAACACCCCCGGCGCCGCGCCCAGGTCGCGCAGGCGGGGCCGCCCGGGGGGCTCCTCGGCGAGGGCGAGGCCCGGGGCGGCCGCGAGGGCGGAAGCGAGGCCGAGGACGAGGCCAAGGCCGGGGACGCCGCGCCGGACGCCCCTCGCGGATCGCGCGATGGTCGTCACGCCGGCACGCCCTGGCCCGAGAGCGCCTCCCGGATGCGGTCCTCGTCGCGGGCGTGGGCCAGCACCGTGACCTGGTCCCAGCCCAGCAGGCGGGTGCCCCCCTTGGGGACCACCACGTCCTCGCCGCGCGTGACCAGCGTGATGACCGATCCCGGCGGCAGGTCCAGCTCGGAGATGACGGGTCCCGGCTCGCCCTGGTCGCCCGGGATGTCCACGACGATCAGGTCCATGTCGCTCTTGGCCATCGTGACGAGTTCGAGGTTGTAGAGCGGCCTGGGCCGCGAGGGCGTGGAGAAGCCCAGCCAGTCGGCCACCTTGACCAGCGTCGACCCCTGGATGCCGATGGACAGGAGCACCACGAAGAAGACCATGTTGAAGACGTCCTGGCCGACCTCCATCCCGGCCGCCAGCGGGTAGGTCGCCAGGATGATCGGCACCGCGCCGCGGAGGCCGGCCCAGGCGACGAACACCTTGGTCCGGTTGGTCAGCCCCATGCCCAGCGTGCCGAGCCAGACGGCCACCGGCCGGGCCACGAAGGTCAGGACCAGGAACACCAGGATCCCCTTCAGGAACAGGCCCCCCCACTGGTGCGGGTAGACCAGCAGGCCCATCATGATGAACATGGAGGTCTCGGCCAGGGTGGAGAGGGCCGAGAGGAAGTTCGTCACGCCCTGCTTGTGGACGAACGGCTCGTTGCCCATCACGTACCCGGCGACGAAGACGGCCAGCATGGCGCTGGCGCCGGCCGACTCGGCCAGGCCGTAGATCATCAGGACGACGGCGAACGACAGGATGTAGTAATGGCCGCGGTCGCGGGGCCGCAGGCGGTCGAACATCCGGGCCACCCCGTGGCCGAGCAGCCAGCCGATGCCGATGCCGGCGGCGAACTTCCAGAGGAACGACGCCAGGACGACGGTCCAGCGGGCGTCGCCGATGGTCAAGGCCTGGACGACGGCCAGGGTGAGCAGGATGGCCATCGGGTCGTTGGCCGCGCTCTCGATCTCGACCGTCGAGGAGAGTTCCTCGGGCAGCGACTGGCCCTGGAGGATCGAGAAGGTGGCCGCGGCGTCCGTCGACGACACGATCACCGCCGGCAGCAGGGCCAGCTCCATCGGCCACCCGAACGCCCCCCAGAGCACCAGGAAGGTGACGGCCGCCGTCAGGACCACGCCCCACGTCGCCAGGCCGATCGCCGGCAGGGCCACCCTGCGGAGGTTCTCGCGACGGGTGCTGAACCCGCCCTGGAAGAGGATGAAGACCAGCGCGAGGTTGGCGACCTCGTTGGCGAGGTCCACGTCGCCGAAGTCCCACCACCCCAGGACGTCGCTGCCGAACAGGATGCCCGCCCCGAGCGCGATCAGGATAACCGGGACGCTCCAGCGGTCCAGCAAGGCGGCCACGAGGACCACCATGAGGAGGATCACGGGCGTGATCAGGTACATTTCAGCCATCGGGTCGCGTCCTCGGGTCAGTTGCGATTGTTGTAGCTCTCGCGACGCGGACGCCGCTCGAATCCGAGTGCGGGCCACGGCCCGGGCCCGGGGCGTCGCTCGCGCGCCCCGGACGAAAAAGGCCCTCGCCCGGGCGGTGCCGGGTGAGGGCCTGGAGGTACGACGACGATCCGGAGGCCCCAGGCCTCAGCGCGAGGCGACGGCCCTCGACGCCTTGTCGCCGGGCTTGGCGGCGTCGCGGACGGCCTCCTCGTGGCCGATGAAGTCGATCAGGATCGGGGTGGCGATGTAGATGGTGCTGTAGGTGCCGGCGAGGAACCCGATCGTCAGCGCGAAGGCGAAGCCGTGCAGCCCCTCGCCCCCCATGACGTACAGGACCACGACGACGAGCCAGGCCGTCAGCGTCGTCAGGATCGTCCGGCTGAGCGTCTGGTTGATGGCCGAGTTGACCAGGTCGGCGGTGAGGTGGTGGGTCCGCCCCTTGATCTCCCGGATCCGGTCGAAGATGACGATCGTGTCGTTGACCGAGAAGCCGACCAGCGTCAGGAACGCCGCGACGATCGGCAGGTCGATCTTGAACTGGTCGATCATCAGCGCCGTGTTCAGCCCCGGCACCTGGGCCAGCCAGTAGCTGGCGGCGACGGCGCCCAGCGTCACCAGGACGTCGTGGACCAGCGCGATGACCGCGGCCAGGCCGTAGGTGAACGAGTGGAACCGCCACCACAGGAAGCCGATGATGATGACCCAGCTCGCCACGATGGCGATGACGGCCAGCATGCTGGTCTCGGCGGCGACGGTGCTGCCGAAGTTCGCGACCCGCTCGAAGAGCATGTCGCGGTTATTCGCCAGCGAATCCTTCAGGGCGGCGAGCTGGGCCGAGGCGATCTCGGGCTCCAGGTCGGTCCTGAGCGTCAGCTTCGTCCCGCCGACGGCCGCCTTGTCGGCCTTGGGCCCCTCCGCCAGGACCTCGAACCGCGAGGTCGGGTTGGCGATCCCGGCGGCCGAGAGGACGCGGGCGAACTCCGACGAGACGACCTGGGCCGGGGGCTGGGTGCTGTTGAACGCCGTCGTGTTGAACGCCAGCTCATACTCCCGCCCGCCCGCGAACCGCGCCGAGGCCGTCGGCGCCTTGGGCTCGGCCCCCGCGGCCGGCGCCGGGGCGCCGGGGATCGGCTTCTCGCCGACGACCGTCATGTCGATCTTCGCCAGCGCCGGGCCGAACGACTCGATGATCTGGCCCTTGACCTGGTCGACGTCCTGCTCGGTGGTCCGGATGTTGAACCGGCCGGCCCGGCCCGTCTGGCCGGTGACGCGGAGGCTCTCGATCGTCACGTCGGGCAGCACGCCGGCCTGCTCGCGGACGAACTCGGTCCGCTGGCTGTCCGACAGGCTCTGGACCGAGGCGTCCTCCTCGTTCAGCCGGATCGTCACCAGCGTGCCGCCGGTGAAGTCGATGTTGTACATCGTCCGGCCCCGGGCGAAGAACGCCCCCAGGCCCAGCAGGATGATCACCAGCGACAACGCCATGCAGTAGTAGCGCTTGCCGACGAAGTCGATGTTCGTCCTGTCGAACATCTTGCGGAAGTGCATCTCCTTCAGCCAGCCCTCGGCGTAGGCCGTCTCGAAGATGTACCGCGACATGAAGACGGCGGTGAACAGGTTCCAGAGCATGCCCAGGATCATCGTCAGCGCGAAGCCCTTGACCTCCTCCGTCCCCACCGCGTACAGCACGCCGGCGGCCAGCAGGTTGGTGACGTGCGAGTCGAAGATCGTCACCCACGCCCGGTTGAAGCCGTTGCGGATCTGCTGCGACAGCGTCGCCCCGCGCTCCTTCTCCTCGCGCATGCGCTCGAAGACCAGCACGTTGGCGTCGACCGCCATGCCGATCGTCAGCGCCAGCCCGGCGAGGCCCGGCAGCGAGAACGTGGCGTGGATGAAGGCCATCGAGCCCAGCAGCAGGATCATGTTCGCGATCAGGGCGATCACCGCCACCACGCCGGCGAAGCGGTAGTACCAGATCATGAAGATCGGCACGGCCAGCATGGACACCCAGATGGCCCGCCAGCCCTTGGTGATCGAGTCCTCGCCCAGCGTCGGGCCGACGTTCTCCTCCTGCAGCGGCGTCTTGTTCAGGCTCGCCGGCAGGCTGCCGGCCTGGAGGATGTTGACGAGGTGCTGGACCTCCTTCACCTTGAAGCCCTGGCCCCCCCCCTCGATGATCCCCGAGTCGCGGATCTCCGAGTTGATCGCCGGGGCCGACATCACCAGGTTGTCCAGCAGGATGGCGAGCTGGTAGTGGAACCGCCCCCCCTCCTCGGGCAGGTGCTCGCGGGTGAGCTGGCCGAACTTCCGCGCCCCCTGGCGGTTGAACTGGAAGCCGACCGCCGGCTGGAGCTTCTCGTCGGTCTGCTGGTAGGCGCGCGACAGGTAGGCGCCGGTGACGTTCTGGCGGTCCTCGACCACCAGGATGTAGGTCTCGGTCCGCCCCTCGGAGACCGGCTCCTCGCGGATGATCGGGTCGGAGGGCTGGGGGTCGGCCGGGTTGCCGCCGCGGATGCCGCTGGGGTTGTACGCGATCTCGTACGACTCGACCGTCGCCAGGCCGTGGGGCTCGGCCAGGGTCAGCGTGTCGGTCGTGTTGCGGAGGACCGGGATGGCCAGCCGCTTCTCGGCCCCGCCGGCGTCCTTGCCCGCGACGATCACCTCGGTGCCTGCGTAGAGGTCGCGCCTCCAGTTCTGGCTCGTGTCGGTGATCGTGTCGGCCGTGAACTGGGGGTCGGTCCCGCGGGAGACCTCGCCCAGCCGCGCCCACTTGTAACGCGCCGGGGGCTTGCCCAGGCCGCCGGGGCCCATCGCGCGGGCGATGGCCTCGGAGTCGTGCTTGCGGTTGGCGAGGATCCGGAACTCCAGCGAGCCGACGTCCGTCAGCATCGCCTTGACGTCCTCGACCTCCTCCGGGCTGGCCTTCGGCAGGATGATCTCGATCCGGTTGCCGCCGATGTTCCGGATCGGCGTCTCCTTCACCCCCTGGGGGTCGGCCCGCTGCTTCAGGGCCGCGATCAGCTCCTGCATGTCGAAGTTCGGGGCCGACGCGCTCTCCTTGGTGACCTCGTAGACGAGGATCGTCCCCCCGGAGAGGTCGATGCCGAGCTTCAGCTTCTTCTCCGGCGGATACATGGCGATCAGCCCCAGCAGGGTCGATCCCACGATCAGGACGCTTTTCCAGTTCAAGAATCGTTTCATCGGCGTTCCTCAGGCCCCGCGGGCGGCGGCCGACCTCGGTCCGTGGTCGGCCCGGTTGGGAGTCTCGGTCGGATCAATTCGCGTCAAGTCGGTTCGGGTCGGTCGGGTCGAGGCCGGCGAGGCCTCGGCGGGCTCGGGAGAGCGCCAGCGGCCGGCGCCGCGTCGGGGACGCTGGCGGGCCCTCGAATGCTCCCGGCGCGACGACCCGGCTCGAGAAAGCCGCCCGGCGCCGGATCGTACTCGGCTCCCTCCGTCGCCCCTCGTCAGTCGGACGTCCCCACGACCCGCGTGATGCTGGACCGGGCGAACTTCATCCGGACGCCCTTCTCGTCGTCGATCCGCAGGACGACCGCGTCGGCGCCCTCGTCGATCGACACCACGACGCCGAAGGCCCCGCCGGCGGTGACCACCCGGTCGTTCTTCTTCAGGGCGGCCAGCATCGCCCGGCGCTTCTTCTCCTGATCCTTCTGCGGCAGGTAGATCATGAAGTAGAAGAGCAGGGGGATCGGCAGCAGGAACAGGAGCGTGGTGAAGTTGCTGGGCGCCGCCGCGTCCTGGGCGAGCAGGGGGGCGATCGCGTCGAACAATCCGGGCATCATGAAAATCCGTTCGGTCTCGTTGCGTCTCGCGGGGCCGCGCGCCGTCGGGGCCGGCGGCGGGCCTAATCCTTGCACTCTAACGACTAGGGCCCCAGGGCATCAAGGACGTCCAACCGCAACTGGACGAATCGACCCTCGCGGATCGCCTCGCGCATCCGGCGGACGAGGCGGCGCAGGTACGCCAGGTTGTGGATCGACGCTAGGATCGGCCCCAGCATCTCCTTGGCGATGAACAGATGACGGAGGTAGGCGCGCGAGAATTTCACGCACGCCAGGCAGTCGCACCCCTCCTCCAGCGGCCGGGGGTCGCGGGCGTGCGCCGCGTTCCGCAGCTTGATGAGGCCGGCGTCGGTGAAGCAGGTGGCGTTCCGGCCGTTGCGGGTCGGCATCACGCAATCGAACATGTCGATCCCGGCCGCGACCGCGTCGAGCAGGTCCTGCGGGCGGCCGACGCCCATCAGGTAGCGCGGGCGGTCCTCCGGCAGGAGGTGGACGGAGACGTCCAGCGCCTTGCGGACCTCCTCGCGGCTCTCCCCGACGCTCACCCCGCCGACGGCGTAGCCGTCGAAGTCCATCGCGACCAGCTCGGCGGCGCAACGGCCGCGCAGGTCCTCGTGCGCGCCCCCCTGGACGATGCCGAAGAGCGCCTGGTCGGGCCGGGACCTGGCGGCCTTGCACCGCGCCGCCCAGGCGATCGTGCGGTCGACGGCCCGCTCGATCAGGCGCTTCTCGGCCGGGAGGGGGGGGCACTGGTCCAGGCACATGGCGACGTCCGCGCCGAGCGCCTCCTGGATGGCCACGGCGCGCTCGGGGGTCAGCTCCAGCAGCCGGCCGTCGAGGTGGGATCGGAACGCGACGCCGCGGTCGGTGACCTTGGCCTTGTCGGCCATGCTGAAGACCTGGAAGCCGCCGGAGTCGGTGAGGATGGGGCCGTCCCAGGCCATGAAGCGGTGCAGGCCCCCCAGGGCCGCGACGACCTCCTCGCCGGGCCGCAGCGCCAGGTGGTAGGTGTTGGCCAGGATCATGCCGTCGCAGGCTTCGCGCAGGAGCCCCGGGGTCAGCCCCTTGACGGTCGCCTGGGTGCCGACGGGCATGAAGATCGGGGTCTCCACCGATCCGTGGGGCGTCTCCAGGACGCCCGCGCGGGCGGACGAGCCGACGTCGCGCGCCGTCGCGGCGAAGCGGACGGGGCGGACGCCGACGGGGGCCGTCGCGCGAGTGGCCTCTCGGGGGGTGGCGCTCAAGTCAGTCGTTCTTGAGCTTCAGGCCCAGCGCCGCGAGCTTGTCGCGGACCTCGTTGAGCGAGGTGACGCCGAAGTTCTTGCATTCCAGCAGGTCGTCGCCGGATCGCCTGGCGAGGTCGCCGACGGTCTGCAAGTTGAGCTTGCTCATGCACTTGCGGGCCCGGACGGAGAGGCTCAGCTCGCTGATGGGCTTGTTGAGCAGCGCCTGCACCTCCGGGGAGACCTCCTGGACGGGCTCGGCGCGGTGGTCGACGCCGGGGCCGCCGCGCTCGGCGCCTTCCAGGGCCATGCCCAGGCGGACGCCCTTGGAGCGCATCATCTCCTTGATCTCCGCGAGCGAGGTCTCGCCGAAGTTCTTGGAGGCCAGCAGCGCCGCCTCGGTGGTGCGGGTGAGGTCGCCGAGCGTCCGGATGTTCATCTTCCGCAGGCAGTTGCGGCTGCGCACGGAGAGCTCGAAGTCGGTGACGGGGATCTCGAGGAGCTGTTTGAGGACGGTGTAGCCCTTCTCGGCCTCCTCGTCGTAGTACATCCCCTTGCTGGCCTGGCAGTCGCGCAGGAAGAGCCGGGCGCGGGGGTGGTTCGGGTCGTGCTCCAGGACCTGCCGGTAGCACTGCTCGGCCTCGCGGAACTTCATCTCGTCCTCGTACAGGACGCCCAGGTTGATCCAGGCGGCCAGCGGGACGGGGGGGCGCTCGGTGCAGCGCTTGTAGAAGTCGACGGCGGCCTCGTCGTTGCCGTGGAGGTCGTTGATGTAGGCCAGCTCGAAGAGGGCGCCGTTGTGGTCGCGGTCGAGCTCGACGGCCTTTTCCAGCTCCACGGCGGCCTGTTCCAGCTCGCCCTCGGCGGCGAGGATGGCCCCGCGCTGGAAGTGGTACTCGGCGGACGAGCCGACGGACGACTCCAGGCCGTCGAGGATCTTCTTGGCCTCCTCGACCTTGGCGCGGCCGGCCTCGACCTTGCCGTCGGCCTCCTCCATCCGGCCCAGGCGACGCAGGGCGCCGGCGCGACGGAGTTCGGAGTTCCTGGCGTCGTAGCCGAGCTTGGCCGACTTGGCGAACGCCTCGGCGGCCTCGGCGAACTTCTGGAGGTTCTCGTTGGCCAGGCCCTGGAAGTAGAGGGCCATGCCCAGCTCGCCGGCGCGCTTGAGATTCTCGAGCCCGGAGGGGTAGCGGCCCAGCAGGACCTCGCCGACGCCCAGCCGGAGGTGGGCCTCCGGGGTGCCCGAGGGCTCCTTCTTCTCGCGGTCGCGGATCGTCGAGACGGCGTCGCGGAGGGTCCGATATCGGGAGGGGTCGCGGTTGAGCACTTCGCGCAGGTCGGCCACGGCCGAGGCGTCGAAGGGCGTGCGATCCATGATCGCGCGGACGTCCGTGGTCATTATCTCAGTCATCGCCGATTCTTCTCCGTTCGCCGTCCGCCTGCCGAACCCAAGTCATCCCCGCGCGCACGGGCCGCGACGCCCGCCCCCCAGAGGCTGGAACCCAACATCTTAGCGATTTCACTTGACTTGTCAAAGACCGGGGTTTCATGAACACCGGGCCACGCGGGCGGGGACGCGTGATCCCCGGACCAGCTTCACCGCCGATGGGGGTGCTCCAGGGCACCGAAGGCATGTTGCGACGGCGTCGTGGGGGTCGTCTCAATCCATCATCCCGCCGTCGCGTGGGCAGGTAGCGCCCGGGAAAGTGTCGGCAACCCGGAGTTGCGTCGTCCGGGGGGCCTCGGAATGGCTCCGAGGCCGCCCCGATGTCGCCGAGACGCGGGGACGGCCCGGCGGGTCGATCGATCTTGAGGGCTTGAATCGGCGAGCGACGGGCCGCCTGCTCACGCCTCGTCCAGGCGGAAGGCCTTGCGGAGGCAGGCGAGGGCGAGCTGGCCGTTGGCGCGGTCTGCGCCGACGTTGACGCGGACCTCGCTGGTGTTGATGAGCTTGATGTTGATGGAGGCGTCGGCCAGGGCGCGGAACATGGCGGTGGCGACGCCGGTGTGGGTCCGCATGCCGACGCCCGCGACGGCCAGCTTGGCCAGCTCGGGCTCCACGGCCACGGTGCCGCCGAAGGGGCGGACGGCCTCGGCGGCGCGCTCGGCGGACTCGCGGGGGACGGTGAACGACAGGTCGGTCAGGCCGTCCAGGCTCACGTTCTGGACGATCATGTCGACCATGACGCCCGCGTCGCCGATGGCGCGGAAGACCCTGGCGGCGTGGCCCGGCTCGTCGGGGACGCCGAACAGGGCGACGTTGGCCTGGGTCTCGTCCAGGTCGACGCCGGCGATGACCAGGTCTTCCATGCCGCGGGGGAGGTCGGCGTCGGCGTCGGAGGCGACCAGCGGGACCAGCTTCAGCGGGCGCTCGCCGGCCGGGCTGGGGCGGAACGGCTGGGGGGCCTCGGCGTGGATCTCGTCCAGCAGGAACGCCTTGTGGACGGCGCGGAGGGCCGCGGCGGCGTGGGTCCGCTCGATCAGGACGCTGATCTTGATCTCGCTGGTGGTGATCATCTGGATGTTGATCCCCTCCGCGGCGAGCGCCTCGAACATGGTGGTGGCGACGCCGGTGTGGGTGCGCATCCCCAGGCCGACGACCGACACCTTGGAGACGTTGGCGTCGTGGCGGACGCCGTCGGCGTCGACGGCGCCGGCGGCCTCCTCGGCGGCGGAGAGGGTCTCCGGGAGGTCATCCTTGGCGACGGTGAAGCTGACCTCGGCCTTCCCGTCGACGGCGACGTTCTGGACGATCATGTCCACGACGATCGCCGCCTTGGAGATGGTGTGGAAGATCCGGTGGACGGCCCCGGGGCGGTCGGGCACGCCCAGGATGGTGATGCGGGCCTCCTCCCTCGCCAGCGCCGCGCCGTTGACGGGGACGCCCAGGCGTCGGGCGTCGGCCTCGGCCACGATCCAGGTGCCCGGCGCGTCGGAGAGGCTGCTGCGGACGTGGATCGGGACGCCGTACTTCTTGGCGAACTCGATCGAGCGGGAGTGCATCACGCCGGCGCCGAGGCTGGCCAGCTCCAGCATCTCGTCGTAGCTGATCCGGTCGATCTTGCGGGCCTCGGGGACGATGCGCGGGTCGGTGGTGTAGACGCCGTCGACGTCGGTGTAGATCTCGCAGGCCGAGGCGCCCAGCACGGCGGCCAGGGCGACGGCCGTGGTGTCCGAGCCCCCGCGCCCCAGGGTCGTGATGTTGTAGTCCTCGTCGACCCCCTGGAACCCGGCGACGATGACGATCCGCCCCTGGCCCAGCGCCGCCTTCACGCGGTCGGTGGAGATGTTGCGGATCCGGGCCTTGGTGTGGAAGCTGTCCGTGACCAGGCCGATCTGGGCGCCGGTGAAGCTGATGGCCGGGACGCCCAGCGCCTCGACGGCCATGGCCATCAGCGCGACGGTGATCTGCTCGCCGGTGGAGAGCAGCATGTCCATCTCGCGCGCCGGGGGGCGCTCGTTGATCTCGCGCGCCAGCTCGATCAGCTCGTCGGTGGTGTGGCCGCGGGCCGAGACGACGACGAGGACCTGGTCCCCCCTCTGATGCGCCTGGATGGCCCGCCGCGCGGCGGCCAGGATCTTGTTCGAATCGGCGACGCTGGTGCCGCCGAACTTCTGCACGAGCAATCCCACGGTCGACTCCCGTCTCGTCTCGCCACTCGCTTCGCCGCTGGAGAGGGGGGGACGCCCGCCGGCGGCCCGAGCCCGGGGACCATTCTAGCGACGCCGGCCGGATTCCGCGAGGAGTCGCCCGGCGGCGCCGCCGCGACCTAGAAAATCCCCGGGGCGGCGATTCGTCGGTGGACAGCCGACGCGGCCCTCGGGAAACTGGGGGGCTTGGCCCCCGCGGCGCGGCGCGTCGAGGGCGTCCACGTCGCCCGGTCAACCCAGGAGAGGGCATCAACCCCATGCAGCCGCAGCGCGAGAGACCCCGAGTGCTCCTGATCGCCGAGGCGGCCAACCCGGAGTGGTCGAGCGTGCCGCTGGTGGGCTGGTCCCACGCCGAGGCCCTGGCGAAGGTCGTCGACGCCCACCTGGTGACCCAGGTGCGGAACCGGCGGGCGATCCTCGCCGCGGGCCTGGAGGAGGGGCGGGACTTCACGTCGATCGACTCCGAGGCGGTCGCGCGGACGGCCTGGCGGGTCGGCGAGATGCTGCGGGGGAGCAAGGGCAAGGGCAAGAGCTGGACCATCGTCCAGGCGCTCAGCTCGGTCTCCTACTACTACTTCGAACATCTCGTCTGGAAGCAATTCGGCAGGCGGATCAAGGCCGGCGAGTTCGACGTGGTCCACCGGCTGACGCCCCTCAGCCCGGCCTCGCAGAGCAAGCTGGCGGGGCTCTGCCGCCGCGCCGGCACCCCCTTCGTGCTGGGCCCCCTCAACGGCGGGCTCCCCTGGCCGAAGGGGTGGGGGCAGGTCAGGTCCGCGGAGCGGGAATGGCTGTCGCGCGCCCGAGACGCCCACCGCCTGCTCCCCGCCTACCGCTCGACCCGGCGCAACTCCGCGGCGATCCTCGTCGGCTCGCGCGCGGCGTGGGACGACCTGCCGGCGAAGTATCGCGACAAGGCGGTCTACCTCCCCGAGAACGCCATCGACCCGAAGCGGTTCCCGACGCCGACGCCCCGCCGCGCGTCGACCCCGGTCCGCCTGGTGTTCATGGGCCGGCTGGTCCCGCTGAAGTGCGTCGACGTGGTCCTGGAGGCAGCGGCCCCCTTCCTGCGGTCGGGCGCCATGACCTTCGACATCCTGGGCGACGGCCCCCAGCGCCAGGAGCTGGAGCAACTGGCGGAGAGCGAGGGGATCGCGGGCGCCGTCACCTTCCACGGGATGCTGGACCATTCCCAGCTGGCCGGGGTGCTGGAGCGTTCCGACGTGCTGGCCTTCCCCAGCATCCACGAGTTCGGCGGGGCCGTGGTGCTGGAGGCGATGGCGATGGGCGTCGTGCCCATGGTGGTCGACTACGGCGGGCCGGGCGAGCTGGCCTCCCCAGGGACCGGCTTCCTCGTCGAGCTGGGCGACCGGCCGGCGCTGGTCGCGCGCTATCGCGAGCTCCTGGAGCGGATCGCCCGGGAGCCCTCCACGATCGACGGCCTGCGCGACGCCGCGATCCGCCGCGCCCGGTCCCTCTTCACCTGGGACGCCAAGGCCCGCCAGGTCCTGGAAGTCTACCGATGGGTGCTCGGCCAGAGGCCGGACAAGCCCGACTTCGCGATGCCCATGCCCGACCTCCAGGAGGCCGGCGCGGCGGCCTCGTGAGCCCGACGCCCCGCGCGGTGGGCTTGATGATCTCCCGGCCTGTATTGATAATACGCCCCCGGCGGAAATCCTCCGCCGACGCCCCTGGGACGACGAGGGACCGACGGCTCGGAAGCCCCTCCCATGCATTCGTGAGGATTCGATTCACCCAGGCTCGCGCGGGCCGCCCGGACGTCGCCGGCGCGGGCGCCGCGAGCCGGGGGCTGTCGCGAGGATCTAGGACGTGAAGATCGCGGTGATCGGGACGGGATACGTCGGGCTGGTGCAGGGCACCTGCCTGGCCGAGAGCGGCAACGACGTCGTCTGCATCGACAAGATCGAGGAGAAGATCGAGGGGCTGAAGCGGGGCAAGATCCCGATCTACGAGCCGGGCCTCGCCGAGCTGGTCCACCGCAACTTCCGCGACGGCCGGCTGAAGTTCAGCACCGACCTCCCGGGCGGCATCGCCGACGCCGAGATCGTCTTCATCGCGGTCGGCACGCCCCAGGGGGACGACGGCGGGGCCGACCTCTCGGGCGTCTTCGGCGTCGGCAGGCAGATCGCCGAGGCCCTCAACGGGCCCAAGGTCGTCGTCATCAAGAGCACCGTCCCGGTCGGCACCAACGCCGAGCTGACCCGCCGCATGGCCGAGGTCGCCAAGGCCCCCTTCGACGTCGCCAACAACCCCGAGTTCCTCAAGGAAGGGGCGGCGCTGGAGGACTTCAACAAGCCAGACCGCGTCGTCGTCGGCGTCCGCCGACCGGAGGTCGCGGAGAAGCTCCACGAGCTGTACGCCCCGTTCCTCCGCACCGACCGCCCGTTCCTGGTCATGTCGCCCGAGAGCGCCGAGATGACCAAGTACGTCGCCAACTGCCTGCTGGCGACCAAGATCAGCTTCATCAACGAGATGGCCAACCTCTGCGAGGAGTACCAGGCCGACGTCAACGACGTCCGCCGCGGCATCGGCCACGACCAGCGCATCGGCTTCCACTTCCTCCACCCCGGCGTCGGCTACGGCGGGAGCTGCTTCCCCAAGGACATCCGCGCCGTCATCCACATGGCCCAGTCTCGCGGGCTCCCCTCCCGGATGATGCTGGCGGTCGACGAGGTCAACGAGGCCCAGAAGCAGGTGCTCGTCCGCAAGGTGACGGAGCACTTCCGGGGCGACCTGGCCGGCAAGACGATCGGCGTCTGGGGCCTGGCCTTCAAGCCCCGGACCGACGACATCCGCGAGGCCCCGGCGCTGGTGCTGATCGACGCGCTGCTGGCCCAGGGCGCCCACGTCCGCGCCCACGACCCGGAGGCCATCCCCAACGTCCGGGCGATCTACGGCGACCGCGTCACCTTCTGCGACCGCCCCTACGGCGCGGCCGACGGGTCGGACGCGCTGGTGGTCGCCACCGAGTGGAACGAGTTCCGCAACCCGGACTTCGAGGTCCTCAAGCGGCTCCTGAAGCGCCCGGTGGTCTTCGACGGCCGCAACGTCTTCGACCCGGAGCGGATGGTCGAGATGGGCTTCACCTACCACGGGATCGGCCGGCTCGTCCCCGAGGCCCCGGCCGCCGGCTGAGCCGCCGGCGGCGGCGGCTCGCGCCACGCCCGCGCCAGGTCGGCCAGGCCGACGCGGGCGCAGGCGTCGGCGATCGTGGCGCGGGCGCCGGGGCGGTCCACCTTCGAGAAAGCGTCGTCCAGCGCCCGGCCCGTCGTCACGGGGTCGAGGGCCTCGCGGGCGCGGGCGACGGCCCTCGCCTCGCGCTCGGCCTCGTCGCGCCTCCCCAGCGCGGCCAGCGCCCGCGCCAGGCGATAGCGACAGCGCCAGTCGTGGGGGGCGGCCTCCAGGGCTCGGCGGAAGGCCTCGACGGCGCGCTCGGGGCGGCCGTCGTATTCCAGGTCCCATCGGCCGCGCGAGCGGTCGTAGCGGGCGTCGCGCGCCGGCTCCGGCCAGGCGTCGAGGGCGGCGCGGCCGCGCTCCACGTCGCCGTCGTCGGCCAGCGCCGCGACCAGCGCCTCGCGCGGGTTCGGGAGGTCGGGATGGGCGGCGACCAGCGCCTCCAGCCGGGCGATCCGCTCCTCGCCGCCGGGGTCGTCGGGGCGGGGATCCGCGCCGATCCGGCGCAGCAGGGCGGCCTCGGCCTCCACGTCGTCGGGGTCGGCGGCGATCCACTTCCTGAGCGTGTCGCGGGCGAGGTCGTCGGGGACCTCGGCCAGCGCCGCGAGGGTCAGCTCGCGGAGCACCGCGGGGCGATCCGCGGGGGCGACCTTCTCGACCGCCTCCCGTCCGACGGCGGCGGCGTCCAGCCAGCGGTCCTCCACCCGGAGGATCTCCAGGCGGAGGAGCCACGCGCGGGCGAGGGTCGGGTCGACGGCGGTCGCGCGCCGAAGGGCGTCCTCCCCCCGGGCGGCTCGCCCCAGGGCCAGGCAGGCGCGGCCTTCCTCCAGGTGGGTCGCGGCGGTCGCGGCCGGCGAGGCGTTCACCCGCCGCCACAGCTCCAGGGCCTCCCGCCAGTCCTTCCGCGCCGCCGCGGCCTCGGCCCGACGCCTCGTCGTCGCGGGCGCCTCCGGCCGGGTCGCCAGGAAGGCGACCAGCAGGGCCAACGCCAGCGCCGCGGCCGCCGCCCCCGCGACGACGGCCCGACGCGAGCCCCGAGGCCGAGGCGGCTCCGCCGGCCGGGCCGACGTCTTCGGCGTCGGCCGATCCCGGCGACGTTCTGGGCGACTACGAGCCATGGACGAACGACCCCGCTCCCGATGCGACCACCAACCGCCCCATCCTGATCGATCCGGAGCGGCTTGGGAACCCCGCGCGGGGGAGGACGGGACCGGTCCGCCTTGATCGTCCTCGGCCGTGCGGCACGTTCATGACGGCCTCGCGCGATGGCTTCGTTCGCGCGCCGGCGCCACCTCATGGATCACATTATCGCTTTCCTCGGCATCGACTTATAGCGGAATCAACTTGGGTTCGTTCGTCGTTTTCGAAGTGGTTTTTTGCTCGACGCCAGGGCCAGTGAGCGCGGAACACGCGTCCCCTCTCCCGCCGGGAGAGGGTGGCCCGGAGGGCCGGGTGAGGGATGTCGGATTTCGGAGATGGCGATGGTTCAGGATGGCGGGGCCGGCGCTACTCTCGAAGCGCGGCGACCCTCACCCGCCGCTGGCGCGGCCGCCCTCTCCCGGCGGGAGAGGGGACATATTCGGCCGGGCGACCGCCCGGTCCGCTCGATCGTATACTGCTGTCGGGATGTCAAGGAACACCGTTATCGAACACCTGAATGGTCAGCACCGGCATCGGCGGGATTTCAGGAATCTCGATTCTTTCGCGACGCGCCCGGATCGGGCGCCGGCTCACGACCCCCCGGCGGGTCGGCCCTCGGCGACGGGGGCCGGCGCGTCGGGGGCGAGGACGCGGTGCTCCAGCTCCAGCAGGCGTCGGTAGACCCCCAGCGCCTCGGGGTCGTCGAGCCTGGGGAGGTTCGCGCCGAGGATCACGCTGTCGGCCCGCTCCAGCAGCCGACGGTGCTTCACCCATCGCCGCTCGGGGGTGCGGGCGAGGGCCTCCGGGTCGGGCGCGTGGCGGGCGACTCGGCGCGAGAGCGCCGCGAAGTCCGGCTGGGCCTCCAGCACCCGACGGATCTCGTCGCGCTCCTCGGCGATGATCCGGGGGGCGTCGGGGTGGAAGGGGACGGTCAGCTCGGGCCAGCGGTCGGCCAGCGCGGCGCGGAGGCGGCCGACGTTGAAGCCCTGGCCGGGGCCGCGGCCGCCGGGGGGAGGGGCCTGCGCGGTCGGGCCCTGGTCCTGGTTCCCGCGACGCTGGCCCGGCCCCCGGCCGCGCCCGCGGTTGCGGCCCGGGTCGATCTCCGCGGCCCTGGCGCGGGCCGTCGCCAGGCGGTCCTCGCCGTCGAGGCCGAGCGCCTGGGACAGCCCCTCGAGCGCCGCGCGCTGGGAGGGCGAGGCGGCGTCCAGGACCGTCGACCACGGGGCGTCCTGGGGGAGCAGCCCCCGCGCCCCGTCGGCGTCGTCCCTGGCGAACCGGCTCTTGTCGCGGAGCAGGCGGTCGGAGGTGGTCGTCGGGATGTCGATGGTGTCGGAGGTGAGCAGGACGTGGGCGAACGCCTCGTCGAAGGAGGTCCGGCCGTCGCCGTCGTGATCGGGCCTCGCCACGGGGCGGCCCGTGCGAGTCGCGCCCAGGATCGCCTCGAAGAACGACGTGGAGAACTCGTGGTAGTCCTCCTCGGAGACGTCCGGCGTGCAGCCGGCGGCCGTCCGCGAGGCGACCGTCGAGAAGAACCCGGCGCGGGGGTGCGGGGCGAACCCCTTCGCGGGATCCCCTTCGTTGTAGATGACGTTGGCGAACCCGCCGGAGTAGCACTGGACCATCACCAGCGTCGCGTCGACCCCGGGGGAGAGCTTGTCGAGCTGGGCGGCGAACTGCTGGACCGTCAGCGCGCCGGGGTGGCCGGGCATGATGAGCGTGGTGTTCCGGGGGGCTTCCCGGTTCGCGGCGTCGGGCCCGCCGTGGCCGGTGAAGTAGAACACCAGGCGATCCCCCGGCGGCAGCGACCGGCCGACGACCTCGAACCAGGCCTCGACGTTGGCGACGCTCGAAGGCCCGGCCAGGCCCGGCAGGCCGACCTTCTCGTAGCGGACGTCGGCCTCGGAGTTGTTCATGAGGATCATGCCCAGGGCGCGGGCCAGCCGCTGGTCGTCGCTCTCCGGCAGCCGGTACTGCACCGAGTTCCGCGCGCCGGCGTCGCCGAAGTAGACGTCGTGCCGCGCCGCCCCCAGGCCGACGCCGTCCAGCACCCGGCGGAAGTACTCGACGTTCCGCTCCAGGGAGATCTGGTTGTGCGAGGGCGGCCCGCCGCCGAACGTCACCACGTGCGTCCCCGCCGAGGCCGTCGCGGCCCAGGCCCCCACCAACGCCACGGCCAGCCCCTGCGCGTGTCGCATCTCGATCCCCCCGATGACTGGACCCCGGCCGGGGCGCGTCGCCCCATCCTTTTAAGGTAGCGTCGGCCACGGCTCGCGTGGTTCGTTTTCCCTCAAGGACGCGAGGAATCCGATGGGCCGTCTCCCCTATGTTCGGAATCCGGGGAGACGGTTGAGAATTGACGAGGAAGCCAGCGACCGGAGGGTTACAATGCCCGCATGATTGTCGCCGTGACGAAGACGTCCCGAGGAGGCGCGGTCGAGCCATGCCCGAGTACCTGTTGACCGGCCGCGACGCGGCGGGGAAGTCGATGACCGAGCGGGTGGAAGCGGGGTCGGCCGACGACGCCGTCCGGATCGCCCGCGACGCGTTGGGCCTGTCCGACGTGGTCCTCCACACCGACGACGTGGGGGCCCTCTACCAGCGGCAGAAGGACGTGGCGGAGCTGATCTCCCCGCGCGACTTCCTCAGGTTCCGCGACCTTCCCGCGCCGATCGCGGGCTTCCTGATCGTGTCGAAGGGGGTCTATCTCCGCTTCTGGCGGATGACGCTGCTGCTCCTCGCGCTGATCGTCGCGAGGCGCTGGATGGGGCTGCCCTGGAGCTTCCTGGACTGGCTCGCGGTCGCCTTCCTCCTGCAGCCGGCCTTCTTCGCGGCCGTCGCCCAGCTCTTCCAGGGCCAGGCCGGCCGCTACAACCAGCTCGTCGAGGCCGCCGCGTGGGGGCGCTGGGAAGAGGTCGTGGAGCGTTGCGACGCGCTCGAGGGGTCGAGCGTCCCGCCCGAGGAGCTGGCGTTCCAGCGGGCGCAGGCGCTCGCCCGGCTCGGCCGGCTGGAGGAGGGGCTGGCGGTCGTCGAGCCCTTCGGCGACGGCCAGGCGATGCCGGAGTGGATCTATCTGACCCGGCTCTCCGACGTGTACTCCGGCGCCAGGCGCTTCGACGACGCCCGCGACGCGATGGAGCGGGCCGTCGAGCTGGCGCCGGAGAACCCGACGGTGCTCCTCGACGCCGCCATGTTCGAGGTCCGCCGCCGTGGCGACGCCGGCCGCGCGCGGGAGCTGCTGGAGGAGGCCCGGGCCCACGCGCTCAGCGACCTCCTCGCGGTGTTCGCGCGGGGCATCGAGGGGATGATCGTCCGCGAGGAGGGCCGGCCGCGCGAGGCCGTCGAGATGCTGGAGGACGCCCACCGCCGGCTGTCGGCGTTCCGGCACGCCTCGCCGCTGGTGGGCATGGCGCTCGACCTGCTCGAGGCCGAGTGGGCCGTGGCCCTGGCCGCGGCCGGCGAGCCCGACGCCGCCCTCCGCCACGCCCGGGCGGCGTACCCGCGCCTCCGCGCCCTGGACGCCCGCGACCTGATCGACCGCCTCCGCTCGGCCCTCGGCCCGGCGATCGAGGGCTGAGCGTCGCGCGGTCGGGAATCGCTTGTCGGAACCTGGGCGTTCCAGGAATAATGGGAGCGGCGCCGGGGCCGTCGTCCCGGCGCGCTTCGTGGAGCCATCGAAGGACAATCGCGATCGGTGGCGACGCGCCCCGCGGCCGGCCTTGCCGCGCGGCCAGGCATCCCGCCGCAATCGTCCTCGACTGCCTCGTCCCGCCCTGGCGAGGCCGCGTCTTTCAATCCCCCCCGCAACCTCCAAAGAAAGAACGAACAGCCGTGGCGCGTGAGAAGATCGTCCTCGCCTACAGCGGCGGCCTCGATACGTCGGTGGCCGTCAAGTGGATCAACGAAACGTACAACATGGACGTCATCGCCTACACCTGCGACCTGGGGCAGGGGCAGGACATCCACGCGATCCGCGACAAGGCGCTGCGGACCGGGGCGATCGAGGCCATCGCCGAGGACGCCCGCAACCTGTTCATCGACTACTTCGTCTGGCCGTCGCTGATGGCCGGCGCGCTGTACGAGGGGAAGTACCCGCTGGCCACGGCGCTGGGGCGGCCCCTGATCGCGCAGCTCATGGTGCGCGTCGCCCGCGAGCACGGCGCGACGGCCGTCGCCCACGGCTGCACCGGCAAGGGGAATGACCAGGTCCGGTTCGACGTCACGTTCCAGACGCTGGCGCCGGACCTCAAGATCGTCGCCCCGGTGCGCGAGTGGAAGTGGACCCGCACCCAGGAGCTGGAGTTCGCCGCCAAGCACGGCATCGAGGTCGAGGCGACCAAGAAGTCGATCTTCAGCACCGACCAGAACATCTGGGGCCGCTCCATCGAGGCCGGCATCCTGGAAGACCCCTGGGTCGCCCCGCCGCCCGAGACGTTCCAGTGGACCGTCGCCCCCGAGGAGGCCCCGGACCAGGCCCAGGAGGTGGAGATCACCTTCGAGCAGGGCCGCCCGGTCGCCATCGACGGCAAGGAGATGGACGGCGTCGAGCTGATCGAGACGGCCAATCGGATTGCCGGCCGGCACGGCGTCGGCCGGATCGACCACATCGAGAACCGCCTCGTCGGCATCAAGTCGCGCGAGATCTACGAGGCCCCCGGCGCCATCCTGCTCCACCAGGCCCACAAGGAGCTGGAGACGCTCACGCTCTCCAAGGAGTCGGACCGCTTCAAGGCCATCGTCGGCCAGACCTACGCCGACCTCATCTACAACGGCCTCTGGTTCAGCCAGCTCCACCAGGACCTGATGGCGTTCACGGTCTCCAACCAGCAGTACGTCACCGGCACGGCGCGCATGCGGCTGTACAAGGGGGGGATGATCGTCGTCGGCCGCAAGAGCCCCAACAGCCTCTACCGCCACGAGCTGGCGACCTACGAGGAGGGCGACCAGTACGACGCCGCCGCCGCCCTGGGCTTCATCAAGATCCACGGCCTCGGCCAGACCACCCAGGCCAAGCACCAGCTCCTCAACAGCAAGGCCGGCGGCCCCCGCCTGGAACTCCCCAGCATCATCCCGCCCGACAAGGCCAAGTGACCCCCGCGCCGGCCGCCCCACCCGGGGCGGCCGGCCAGGCCTGGGAGGCTCGACGCGCCGCCGGTCCCCGCTTGACCCCTCGGACATCCGTAGTAATAATGGCCTCGGAGGTCGCGCTCGGGTCGACTCGACGGGGGGTCGTGCGATGGAGAGGCTTCGAAGTTCGCTCCTGGTCCTGGCGCTGGCCGGTCTCGCCGGCCGGTCGGACGCGTGCCTGAACGACATCGAGTTGGAGGGGCATGAGCGGGAGTTCCGCTCTCAATACTCGCAACTCGCGGAATCCTCGGAGGCCCCGGAAACCCCGAGGCCCCGGTCCCTGTTCGCCCGGGATGACGTGCTGCTGGGCGGCGGCGCGGCGCTGCTGGTGGGGGCGTTCGCCCTCGCGTCGCGGCGCGATCGGGCGGGGGCCTGAGCCATGTCGGCCAGGGGTCGCGTCGCGTGGACGGCCGCCGCGGCGTTGGCGGCCTGGTGCGTCGCCTACGTCGGGGTGCAAGTCGCCCATCTCTTCGATCAGCCGGGGCGGCATCCGGAGCTAGCCCGGCAGTTCCGGCCGCCGCACCACGTTCCGGAGCACGCCGGGGGCGTGCCGTTCCGGTTCGCCATGGCCCATGACGTGATCCACGAGCGGTTCGCCAAGCATGGCCTCGCCTACTACCGCGAGCGCGACCGCGTCGTCCGCGAGAAGCTGGCCGCGCTCGCCCCCGACGACCCCGCAACCTTCCCCCTCCTGGACGACCTGGCGGTGGGCGTGGAACGGCTGGGCCGATCGGACGAGGCGGCCTCGATCATCCGAGACAAGCTGGCCCGCCAGACGGCGAAGGGGCTCGGGGGCCGTGACCTTTACACGTCCTACGCCAACCTCGGGACGTTCCTGATCCATGGGAGCTTCGCCCAGGCCGCGGCCGGCGACCCCGCGGCCCGCGAGCGGCTCCGCGAGGGGGTCGGCTTCATCCGGAAGTCCGTGGAGGTCAACCCGGCGGCCCACTTCGGCCGCGAGCGCTGGCAGGCCGCGATCGCGGAATTCCTCCTCGCCGCCATGGACGACCCGACGCTCCTGGAGAAATACGACTGCGTCGGCAATCGCCTCGATCTCCCGCTCAACGAGATCATGGGCGATCGCCGGAGCACCGGCTACGGCCGCCCCTACGACATGATGTTCGCGGAAGATACGACGTTCCAGCGCGACCGGACGGAGGAGGGCCTCGGACGCGCGTGGATCACCAAGGTCGGCGCCGAGGAGGGGTGGGAGGGCGTCGACGTCCCTTCCCACCGCGCGCGGGTGCCGTTCGACGAGCCGGCGCTGGGGATCATCGGCATGTGGCGGCAGGGGGGAGGCGCGAATCCCCACTTCGCGCTCGCCCTGGGGGAGACCATGCTCCGCGTCGGCCAGCGGTCCATCGCCTGGTCGGCCTTCGAGCGGGCGTCGCGCCTCGCCGGACGCTACTCGACAATTCCGGAGATCCAGGCATTCCTGCGCGCGCATTGTTACGAGCGTCAGGCCGAGATCGAGCGGCGCCTCGACCCCAACTCGCCGATCGGCGATCGGCTGCGATCCGCTTTCGACGCCGAGTTGGCCCATGGGCAGGGCTACCAGGAGGACTTTCAGGACTACGAGGCGGCGAGGATCGCGGCCGGCGGGTCGATCGAGGACGAGCATTTCCTCGACGACTTCCCCAGGCGGGACGAGGCGATCGCCTCGCCGAGCGGCCGGGAGGAGCGGGCGGACGTCACCCTGATGTCGGACCTTCGGGCGAGCGTCTCGGAGCGGGCGCGGGCCGTCGCCCTGTTCGCGTCGGGGATCGCGGCCTTCGCGACGTCCGCCCTGCTGGGCCTCCGCCCCGGGCGGCGCCGGAAGGCCGGCGGCCCGGGGGTGGAGGCCATGGAGAGCGTCACGCCGACGCCCGCGCCGAGACCTTGAAGGCGCCGGTGCCGGACGTGGGCCTGGCGTGTCGGACGGAGACGAAATAGTCGCGCGACTGGGTCAGGCGGATAGTGAGGGACGGGTTCGCGCCCTCCTCGGCGTAGAGGAGGCCGGCGGCGGAGTCGCGGTCGCGCTGGACGGAGAGGAGCAGGGGGGTGGACCCCTCGGCGCGGAACGTGAAGACGCCGGGCTTCGCGGGACGCATGCGGTAGCGCGCGACCTGGCCGGGCGTCGCGATCGCGCCGGCCCTCGGCGGGTCCCCGGCCACCAGCGCGGCCTCGGCGGGCTGGTCGACGCCCGCCTTGGGGTAGGCGAGGTTGGCCAGCACCTTGTCCATCGGCGAGAGCACGGTGTTGTTGGGCGACTCGAACGGGGTGCCGTCGGCGTAGCGGGCCAGGCCGGCGGGGAACTGGTACATCATGATGGACGAGGGGTCGAACGCGCCGGACTCGATCGGGCCCCCCTTGTAGACGTTGATGATCTGCTCGCGGACCGTCGACGGGCTCCAGTTGTTGGGGGGGGCGCCGAAGACGCGGTTCGCCGCCGCCTCGTCCCAGACGATGGGGCGGTCCGGCCTCATATGTTCGTGGACGAACCCGAGGGCGTGGCCGAACTCGTGGAGGATCACCCGGCTGAACTCCTGGGCGAGCCACGCCGGGTTGTTCGCCAGCGACGGGTGGAAGACCAGGTTCATCGCCGGCTGGCCCCCCTGCCGCACGACGCTCATGCAGTCCATCCCCAGGTACGCGCTGTACGTCCCGTAGCCGATCCCCAGGCGCGGCTGCGGCAGCAAATTCACCGTGATGTGGGCGGTCGGCTGGTCGAAATCGAACGTCACGTCGGCGTATTCGCTCCAGGTCGGCGCGATCTCGCGGACGGCCCGGCGGATCCGCGCGCCCCAGGCGTCGGTCCCGTTGAGGAAGACGACGTGGAGCTTCGAGCCGGTCGGCCAGCGCTTCGAGAGATCGATCGCGGCGCGGCTGGGCCGGACCTCCGTCTCCGGCCTGCGCGGGTCGATAGGCCCGCCGGCCATCTGGTTCGCGCAGAGGCCCATCGCGGAGGGCGCTTCGGGGCTCGGCGCGGTCGCGTCGGCCCCATCGACGAGGAACGGGGAGGCGTCGACGGGGAGCGGATCCATGTGGGCCATGCGGAGACTCCTGGATTTCGACGGGGCGGGGATGGATCGGGATCAGGACGAGGAGCGGGCGGACGGCGGCCCGTGGGCGGACCAGAGGAGGCCGGGGACGAGGGCGTCGGCGACCTCGTCGAGCATCCCGGCGCGGGGCGACTCGGCGGCGACGCCGAGCGCGGCGACGGCCTCGGCCGAGGCCGAGAGGAGCGGGGCGAGCGCGGGGAGCCCGCGCGCCAGCGAGTCGCGGAACGCCTCGCGGGCGCCGGCCGGATCCCCCCCGCGCAGGCGGAGCAGGCCGAGCAGGGCGTGGGCGTCTGGCAGGGCGGGGAAGCGCTCGACCAGCCGGTCGGCGACGTCGGCGAGCCGGTCGAGACGCCCCTCCCGCAGCCGGAGCAGGCCGACGATCATCCCGGCCGTCGGATCGAACGGCGACGACTTCAACAATCGTTCCCCCGTCGCGAGGGCGAGCCGCGACTCCCCCTGGCGGACCAGCCGCTGGAGCATGCCGACCAGCCGGGTCGCCTCCGGCGCCTCCCCCCGCGCGGGGGGCATGGCGAGCAAGACATCGACGCGGGCGTCGGCCCCCTGGTGGATCGCCAGCTCCGTCGCGCGGCCTTCGAGGACGACGGTCGCGAAGGTGGTCGCCCGGCGGGCCGGCTCGGCGACGGTCACGAAGTACGGCCCCGGCGCGAGCCGCCGTTCGAGCCTGGACCTCGCGCCGGCCCTGGTCAGGCGGATCGGCCCGTCGTCCCGGCCGTCCATCGGCCGGACGCGGATCTCCAGCGCGTCGAGATACGCGGCCACTCCCTCCGGCGTGGCCAGCCGTCGCGCGAGGACCTCGTCGATCGATCCGCCCAGGCCGGGCGCGACCACCTCGCCGGAGATCGCGAGCCGGAGCCCCTGGAACGGGGGCCCGGAGGCGTAGAGCAGGGGAGGGACGGCGGAGTCCTCGCCGAGCCGCTCCGAGACGTCGTCCCCCGGCGCGAGGGCGATGAGCCGTTCGACGGCCGGGCCCTCGGCGGGCCGCGTCCGGGCGCGGTAGACGCCCGGCGCGAGGCCCCCCAGCTCCAGCCGGCCCAGGCCGACGGCGTCGGGGATCGGGGAGCCCGCCGAGTCCAGCAGTTCGATCGCCGCCAGCGGGTCATTGGCCGAGATCACCAGCCGGCCCGGGGCGTCCGGGGCGGCGACCGCCGCGGCCGCGCGGGCGGACCTCGCGGTGGCGGCGGGCGCGGGGGCGAGCTTCACCGGGTGGTCGGTCGGGTCGTCGTAGACCTCGCGGACCGCCGGCGGCGGCCCTTCGAGGCCGGGGCCGGGGACGACGTGGACCAGGTAGAACCGCGGCGCGAGCGAGAAGGCGACCGGCGACCCGGCCAGCACGTCGCGGGGGGGCTCCGGCGGCAGGCCCTCGCCGAAGACGCGGACATCGGCCACCTTCGCCCCGGGCGCGACGCCGGGGGGCGTCTCCGGCTCGACGCGAAAGTTCACCGCCGGGGCGACGGCCAGCATCTTCAGCACCGGGTCGCCGCCGTGGTCGCCCCCCAGCCGCGGGCGCTGGGCTTGCGCGCCGCCGTCCCCGCCGCCGACGATCGCCTCGCGCGCCAGGCCCTCGAAGCCCTCGCGAAGGTAGCGGAAAAGCCGCTCGGCCCTCACCTCGTAGGCCCCGCTCCGGGGCGAGTAGACCTTGGCCGAACCCGCCCCTTCCAGGCCCTTCAGCAGGAGGTCGGAGAAGAGGCCCTCGCCCTCCAGGGCGGTCAGGCCGAGGGCGGTGGCATTGTAGATGTATTGATCGGTCGGGATTCGTCCCCGATGGGGAGACAGCCGGCCGACGCGGGCGATCTCCTCGCGATCGACCCGGTTCCGGCAGCAGTCGAGGAAGAAGAACTGCTCGCGGCAGCTCGTCGCCAGGAACGTCCGCGTGATCGACGGGATGCTGATGGCCGGCTTCGGGGTCGCCGGGTCGTAATCGGCCGGGACGAGGGCGTCCTCGACGTCGTTCCCGAGCGCGTCGGTCGCGGCGGAGAGGCCGTGGCCGGAGTAATAGAAGTACAGCCGTTCGCCCCGGCCCCCCGCGCGTTCGTGGACCTCGCGCACGGCCCGGTTGATCTGATCGAACTCCGCCTCCCGCCGGTTCGAGAGCGCCGAGAGCCGGTCCAGCCGCCGGGCGATCGCCTCGCGACGGTCGGCGGGGAGCGCCATGGCGTCGAGGATCGGCCCGAGCGCGTCGTCGTCGTTCGGGGCCAGCAGGAGGATCAGGTCGTCCTCGGCGACCCCGTGGGCGTTGCCGGGGTCGAGGAGCCATTCCATCATCCGGATCGCGTCGCCGACCGGCCGGGTCAGCGGCCCGAACCGGCCCGACTCGCGATACTCGTTGATCCCGACGACGACGGCGTAGCTGGGCACGGGCGTCCCCTCCGGAGCGGCGCGACCATCGCGCGGCATCCGAGGAATACGCTCGTGGGGGGGGCCCCGCCGGTTTCACGAATCCGGCGGCCCCTCCGATTTCCCGGCCTATCGCGCCCGCTCCAGCAGCGCGGCCACCCGCGCGACGCAGGCGTCCAGGTCGCGGTCGACCTCGTGCCCCCAGATGCGGATGACGAGCCAGCCCCGGCGTCGGAGCGTGGCGAAGTTGCGGCGGTCGCGGGCCCGGTTGCGCTCGATCTTCGCCCGCCAGTAGTCCGACAGCTTGTGCTTCCACAGGGGGTAGCGCCAGCCGTGCCAGAAGTCGCCGTCGACGAACACAACGACGCGCGCCTTCGTGAACACGAAGTCGGGCTTGCCGGGCAAGGGCTTGTAGTTGCGGCGATATCGCCAGCCCCGGCGGTGGAAGGCCGAGGAGAGCTTGCGCTCAAGCGACGTGTTCGTCCCTTTCACCGCCCGCATCGTCCGGCGTCGCTGCTCGGGCGTCAGGTTGTCGGCCGAGTGGAAGGCTCCTCGCGCCGGCGGCCCGCGCCGGCCGCTCGATCGACGCCGAGGCCGGGGACAGGACGTGGCGGTCGATCCATTGTACGACCGGCACGCACACGGCGTCGCCGAACCCGAACAGGTCCTGGCCGGCGCGCCCGGTCAGCGGGAAGTCGGGCGCCCCCTGCAACCGGGCGTACTCCCGGGGGGACATCCAGCGCATGCGGAGCCGGCCCCCCTCCACGACGATCACGATCTGCCGGGCGCTGCCGCCGCGGGGGGTCCGCAGGCAGCCGGCGACGCCGTCGAAGCGGACCTCGGCGCGGGTCTTGCCGTCGCGCTTGCGGCGGTAGATCGTGCCGACGAACGTCTCGCCGGCCGCGACCATCGCGTCGATTCGCTCGCGGTGGCGGTCGTGCATCATCGCGCGATGCTTCGCCACGGCCGCCTCGTCCCACCAGTCCTGGCCGTCGTCGCGGTCGATCGCCGTGTCCACCCCCGGCGGATTGCCCGTCGGCGCGGGGACGTCGAAGGCCAGCCAGCCCGTCGGCAGGTCGATCGACCGCATCAGCTCGACCAGCCGCCTCGGGCGGATCCGACGGTCGGCCGAATCCATCCGCTCCGTCCAGGCGTCGACCAGCCAGCCGCCCGACGACCGGGGCGGGGCATTCGGGGGGTCGCCCCGGTCGTCCACGCCGACGACGAACACCCGCGGCCGGCTCTGCGGCACGAACATCGCCGCGTCCAGCGTGAAGGCGTCCAGCCGATACCCCAGCCCCGCCAGCGCCCGCGCGGCGGCCTCGAAGTCGCGACCCCCGGCCGAGGTCAGGAAGCCCGCCACGTTCTCCAGCAAGACGAGCGGCGGCCGACGCCCCCCAAGCGCCTCCAGCGCCCGGACGAACCCGAAGAAGCTCGACGAATGCGAGCCCTCGAACCCCCGCCCCCGGCCGGCCAGAGAGAGGTCCACGCACGGGAACGATGCCGTAGCGAGGGCCGGGCGGCCCGGGATGCGGGAGACCACGTCGGCCGTCCCCCACACGTCCCCCAGGTGGAAGTGGCCCTCGTCGCCGAACCGGCCGACGTACAGTTCGCGTTTCTTCGGGTCCAGGTCGTTCGCGTAGGCGCACGACCAGCCCGAGGCCCCGAGCGCCTCGCGCACCAGGCCGATCCCCGCGAAGAACTCGCAGAACGCCCCGCCCATCGCCCGCCCCCCCGTCGCCGCGCGCCGTCCCTCCCAATCCTACCACACGCAAGGAGCGACAATTTCACCCGGGCTTATTGACACCGAGAATCGCCCGGGTATTATTGCGGCGTCGATTCATCCGGGGCTTATCGCGACGGGAGGGGGCGATGGAAGACAAGCGGACGTATACGGCCTTCGCGGGGGAGCACCTGGTGGGCACGGGGGGGCTGCGGGCGATGCTGGGGAAGGTGAAGGCCTACCTGGACGACGGCGGGGAGGATCGGGTCCTGATCTTCGAGGACCAGACCGGCCGGCAGGTGGACTTCGACTTCCGGGGGACGCCCCAGGAGGTGCTGGACCGGGCCGATCCGGGGGGGCCGAGGACCGGGCCGGGGCGGCCGAAGTTGGGGGTGGTGGCCCGCGAGATCACGCTGCTCCCCCGGCACTGGGAATGGCTGGAGCGTCAGCCGAGCGGGGCGTCGGCGGCGCTCCGGCGGCTGGTCGACGAGGCTCGCAGGCGCGAGCCGGGCCGCGAGCGGGCCCGCGTGGCCCGCGAGGCCGCCAGCAAGGTGATGTGGGCCATGGCCGGCGACCTGCCCAACTTCGAGGAGGCGTCGCGGGCCCTGTTCGGCTCCGACCTGGCGCGGTTCGAGAAGCTCATCGCCGCATGGCCGAAGGACTTGCGGAAGCACCTGGCCCGGCTGGTCCGCGAGGCGGCCGCGATGGAGGAGGAGGGGGCGGCCGGCGGATGATCGTGGAGGCGGTCAGTCCGGCCGGCGTTCCTCGACCAGCGTCCACTGGGCCTCGATCGGCGCGTCCGCGCCGCCGGCCTCGGGCTCCCTCGCGTGGCGGAAGGTCGAGACGTGGACGCCCTGCTTGCGCATGAGGTAGGCGACCAGCCGCCGGTCCCAGCCCAGCCTGTGGAGGACGAGGCCGACCAGGAGGGCCGCGGCCGCGAAGGCCGCCAGGACCACCGCCAGGAACGCGAGGACGATCGTGACGACGGCCAGGGCCAGGGCCTGGAGGGGCCGGGGGAGCCGGGAGGTCGGGGGCATGGGGCGGGCCTCGGTCGTGTCGGGGGCCTCGGTCGCGACGCGCATTCTACCACGGGCTACATCGATTGCGGAACCGCGGCCGATTCGATAGGATCGCCCCTGACGGCCCGAACGGATTCAACTTCATGGATGAGACACCGGCCACGCGCGGGCCGCCGAGCCCCGCCCCGCCGACGGCTCCCCGACGGTCCCACGCCCGCCACGCGATAGACACCCGGAAGGATCCGCCGCATGCCCTCGACCACCACGGCCGAACCGGACGGACACGCCCCCGCCGCGCCGGCGGCCGGACGACGCGCCGACGCCCTCGCGATCGTCGGCCTCTCGCTATGGGTGCTCGCCAGCCGGGCGCCGTACCTGGACACGTTCGACTTCATGGGGAAGGACGGGCCCCTCTACGTCAACGCGCTGAGGCTCGATTCGACCTTCGACGTCCCCATGCCGGGGAACATCGGCTACGTGCTGCTGGGGAAGCTGGCGAATGCCTTCTGGGCCGACCCGGTGACGGCGTTCCTGATGGTGAACATCGGGCTGACGATGGCGGGGGCGGCGTTCGCGTACCTGTTCGGCGCGCTGGTCGTCTCGCGGCCGATGGCGGCGGCGGCGGCCCTGGCGATGACGTGCAACCCGATGGTCTGGTGGCACGGCGGGGTCATCGCCAGCTACCCCGTCTGGCTCGCGGTGTTGCCGGCGATCGGCTATTACGGCCTGCGCTACCAGCGATCCGGGCGGACGGCCGACATGGTCGGCGCCAGCCTGGCGCTGGGGGTGGGGATGGTCCTCCGGCCCGATCTGCTCGCCTTCGGCACGCCGCTGTGGGGGGGCTCGCTCTTGCTGGGACGGGCGCCGATCCGCCACTGGCTGATCGGCGGGGCGATCCTGGCGGCGGCCTGCTGCTGCTGGTTCTTCGGCACCTCCTGGGTCCTGGGGGGGGTCGACGCCTACCTCGACCGCGTGCGCGCCAAGCACGAGGGGGACAAGGCGGGCTTCTCGGTGGCGGCGCGGGGCCTGTTCGAGGGGCTGGCCCGCAACGGGGTGAAGTACGGCCTGTTCCTGGCGTGGGGGGCGGCGCTGGCGCTGCCGCCGTTCCTGGTGGGGCTGGCCCGGTCGGCGCGGCCGTCGCACTGGCGCGAGCTGGCGCTGGCGGCCCTATGGGTCGGGCCGTCGTGGGCGTTCTCGCTGCTGATCTTCGCCGGGAACGCGGGGCTGATCTTCCCGTTCCTGCCGCTGCTCTACCTGGGCGCGGCGATCGGCTTCCGACGGCTCCTGGGCGAGCGTCGGGCCGTCGTGGCGATGGTGATGCTGGCCGCGGCGGGGGTGCTCCAGTTCACCCTGACGCCGCTGCTGCCCCAGCGCGACCAGCGCGACGTGATCCTGAACGTGACCTTTTTCCGCTACGGCGGCGCGGGCCTGGTCCAGCGATACAACTTCAACCTGGACGACTTCGGCGTCTCGCCCGCCCTGGCCGACGTCCGCCGCCAGATGGCCGACCCCGAGCCGATCCCGAGCTACCCCGAACTCCTCCCGGGCCAGATCCTCCCGCGCTGACGCGACGGCCAAGGTTGGCTTCGTTCGTCATCGCGGCGCGGCCCATGTTTGACGCAAGCCAATACACAGGAGTTTTTTGCAACGAATCCAAGTTGGCTTCGTTCGTCGAAATTGATTGCGCTTTTTCGACTCGAGCGAGCCACCGCCAAGCGTCCTTCTCCCACGAGGGGGAGAAGGGGAGGCACGTCCGCGAGCGATGACCCTCGGGAGCGGGCGGCACGCGGGGAGGCGTCGTTGATCGCGCGATCGTAAGCCGCCGCTATCTCTACCAGTCCGACGACCCTCACCCGGCCCTTCGGGCCACCCTCTCCCGGCGGGAGAGGGGGCGCGCGTTTGCACGCTCGGCGAGCGTGTCGCGGTTCACCTGTCCTGCTGCCGAATTGCCAAGGATCGACGGTCTTTGGGGATGATCCGCGGCGAGGTCGGCGGGATTTCATGTTTTCGGGATAGTTCCCCGATTCGCGCCGGGGGGCACCGCCCGTGCCTCCCTTGCCTCGGGGCGTCGTGGCGCTAAACTGAATATTAGTCCACACGCCACGGGCAGGGGAGGTCCAGTCATGTCGAGCCAACCACGGCCGAGGCAGACGCGCGTCGACACGTTCGTCGGGCCGGACGGGGAGCCGTTCTCGTTCATCACGCGGATCTGGAAGAAGAAGGACGCCAAGGCCTGCGAGCTGTGCCCGGAGTGCAACCGCAAGTCGCTGTCGCTCATGTCGCTGTGCGCGGTGGTCACCCCCGGGTTCATCAGCGACGAGGACGCCGAGGGTCATCGCTTCGGAGAGGGGGATTTCCTGCCGGACACCACGGTGGAGGTCCGCCTGATCGAGGATGACGACGAGGATTGAACCGATCGACGGGCGGGCGCGGCGGCCCCGCCCCTCATTATTTCCCCGGGGATTCGGGGACGAGGAAGCCCAGGTGGTGGGCGCAATGGAGGAGCTGCATCCGGGCCGATTCGTCGCGCGAGACCGCGCCGAACATCGGGGAGGGGCGGTACGGCCCCTGGTGCGCCTTGAATCGAGCGACGGCGCGGCGGAGGCGGTCGACGGCCGCGGCGTCGTCGCCGCCGGGGGCGGGGACGGAGGCGGGAAGCGTCGGGGCGTTCGCGGGCATCTCGCCCCCCGCCAGGGTCTTCCGCAGCATGCGCGGGCCGACGGTATGCCGCAGGAGGAACATCACCGGCCGGAGCGCCAGGGGCGCGGGGGGGAAGCCCTCGACCGGGTAGGTCAGCCAGTCGGCCAGGTGGCCGCACGCCTGGGAGAGATCCCAGCGCCCGAGGCGGCGGTAGCCGCCGGCGAGCAGCGCCTCGGCGTCGCGGACGGCTTCGTCCAGGTCGTGGAAGCGTAGGCGTCGACGCGCGGATTCGGCCGACATGCTCATCCCTCCTCGCGATGGTTGGAGACCGAAAGGTCGGCAGTGTAGCAGGGAGGGCGCGCCGCGGCGACGGCTCGTCGGCGGGGCGATCGGGCCGCTCTCCGCCAGGAAAGACGGCAAAGGGCCGGGCGAGGCGACGACCGGCGCGAGGGCGATGAAACGGGGGATTGCGTTTACTCCGCGGCCCTCGCGCGAGGATCCATGGAAAAGCGGGGCGTCCCGGTTTATTTTCGGCTTCGGATGGGGAGCGGACCTTGCGTCGTGCCCGCGTCGCGGGCGCGTGCCGCGCCGCGACTTGCCGCGACACCGGAGATTCCAAATTGCCCGACACGGACGAGGTCCGCTCGCTCTATCTGCAACTCCTCCGGGCCTGGAACGGTCGCGACGCGGGGGGCATGGCCGAGTGCTTCGCGAGCGACGGGATCATGATCGGCTTCGACGGATCGGTCGCCGAGGGTCGGGAGGCGATCCGGGATCATCTCTCGCCCATCTTCGCCGACCATCCGACCGCCGCGTTCGTCGCGATCATTCGGGCGATACGCATGGGCGAGGGGGTCGGCATCCTGCTCGCCGACGTCGGCATGGTCCCTCCCGGGGCCACGCGGATCAACCCGGCGGCCAACGCCCGCCAGTCCATGGTGGCCAGGGCGGATGGCGGACGATGGCGGATCGAACTCTTCCAGGCCACGCCCGCCGCGCTCCATTGGGACGAGCGGGGCCGCGAGGCCTTGTCCGCCGAGCTGGACGCGGCGTTCGGCGAACGCGGGCCGCTCCCCGACCGTTGATGGCTCGCGGCCGGGAGACGCCCCGGGGCGGGCCCGGCCATGAGATGGGGCGGACGCGTCGACATCCCGCCGCGACGCGGGCGGCCATGGGGTGACCTTCATGAGAGCCTTCCTCGTCTTCGCGTGCATCCTCCTGGCGATCCCCGCGCTGCTGATCGGCGGCGTGGGGGGGCCGACGGACAGGCCTTTCCTGATCGCCGGGGCGATCCTCCTGGGCTCGGCGACGATCGCCGTCGCGCTCCCGGGAGGGGGGGCGGGGGGGCGCGAGCGCGCGTGAATCCGGAGCCGGCGAGGTCGCGATTCGTTCGCGCTCGCGCTTGACGGGGTGGCGGGCTTCGGTGATACTCCTCGGTCTCCGAGAGTGTCCAAACCTGGGATGGAATCCTGGGGGTGGAGATGCACCCGCACGAGTCAAGGAAGACGAGACCCACCGTGCTTGGCTACACCCCGACCTTCCGTCGCGCCGCGGGCCCGCCGGGTCGATCTCGACGACCCCTCGCGGCGGCCCTCGACGCCCTCGCGGCGCTCGCCGCCGGCGACGCGATCGCCCGAATGCTCGCCCTCGCGACCGGCCTCCGAAGGCCGGCGACCCTGCTCGCGCCCGTCGCCGTCGCGAGCCGGGCCTCGATTTCGATGATCGTCCCGGGCCGATCGGCCAGGGACGGCGAGTGGGCCGCGGGACGCGGGGAGGGCCCGGAGCGATGGTGATCAGCAACGGCTATCTGATGATCTTCGCGTTCGCGATGATGGGCTGCGTGCTGGCGACGCCGCTGGTGACGCTGTTCGCCGGCTGGGTCGGCGCGATCGACAAGCCCGACGGCTACCGGCGGATCCACACCGCGAGCATCCCCCGCCTGGGGGGGCTCGGCCTGGCCGTGGGGGTCGCGGTGGGGGTGCTGCTGCCGCACGCCTCGGCGTGGTCGCCCAACTTCAGCGTCAACCTCCCCGACCTGACCCGCGAGTGGCCCATCGGGATCGCGGCGCTCATCATCCTGGCGGTCGGGTTCATCGACGACACGCGGTCGCTGGGCCCGCGGGTGAAGCTGCTGGGGCAGGCCGCCGCGGTGATGGCCCTGTACCTGGGGGGGATCCGCATCGAGCGGATCGACGTCCTGGGGCTGGACCTGGGCCTGGGCCGGGGGGCGATCGAGTTCGCCGTCATGGGCCGGCCGTTCGACGTCGCGCCGGGGAGCCTGGCGGTGACGCTGTTCTGGTTCCTGGGCTGCATGAACGTCTGGAACCTGATCGACGGCATGGACGGGCTGGCCTCGGGCGTGGGCCTGCTGGTCAGCGGCACGCTGACGCTGGTGGCCCTGCACAACCAGAACGTCGAGGTGGCCATCCTGTCGATCGCCCTGGCCGGCTCGCTGGCCGGCTTCCTGCTCTACAACTGGCACCCCGCCTGCATCTTCCTGGGGGACAGCGGGGCGCTGCTGATCGGGCTGCTGATCGGGGTGATCGGCGTGCAAGGGTCGCTGAAGGGGCCATCGGCGATCTCGATCCTGTTCCCGGTCCTGGCGATGGGCCTGCCGATCTCCGACACGGCGATGGCGATCTTCCGGCGCTGGGTGCGGAACCTGCCGATGAGCGCGGCCGACCGCCGGCACGTCCACCACATCCTGATCGGGCTGGGGCTCAACCCGAGGCAGGCGGCGCTCTTGCTGTATTGCTTCTCGGGCTTCCTGTGCGGGGCGGTGCTGCTGGGGGTCTCGCTGCGGAGCGAGTTCCTGGCGCTGGTGCTGGGGATCTCCGGGTGCCTGGCGTTCCTGGTGGTGGTGACGAGCCGTCGGGACGAGTTGCACAACCTGATGGACGACTTCCAGGCGCGGATGACGCGGGGCCGCCAGGAGCGGCAGGCGGCCAAGCTGACGTGGGAGGCGATCCAGCGGGTGGAGCTGTGCCGGTCGCCGCTGGCCGCGTTCGAGATCCTGGAGAAGACGGCCGAGGCGCTAGGCTGCCCCCGGTTCCACGTCGCCTGCGCCGACGCGAGCTTCCCGCCCGAGGGGTCGGCGGCGACGCTGGACGCGATCGAGGACGGGGACGAGGCGTCGCCCGGGGCGATCGTCCGGACGACGGCCGGCGGGCTGCGGATCACCGCCGTCATGCGGCTGTCGGCCGACGCGGCCGGGGGCCTGGCGCCGGACATCGCCTTCCGCTACCTCCAGCGCCTGACGCGGAGCCTGGCCGACCGCCTGGCGGCCCTCGCCGCCGAGGAGGAGGCGCGACGCGCCGAGGAAGCGGCCCTCGCCGCCGAGGAGGCCGCGCGGGCCCTCGAGCGGGCGGCCGAGCCGACGCCGGCCCCGACGCCCGGCCTGGGCCGGTCGCTGGCCCTGCGCCAGGTCGACCCGGGCCTCGCCCGCCGCTGATCGACCCGATCGAAGCCGACGCGACGACGACGACATCCAGGGAATGGACACGACGGAGGCCTTCATGGACGAACTCGCCCCCTATCGCGGAGCCCCCGCCCCGATCGCCTCGGCCACGCGCGGCGCGGTCGCGCCGGGCGGGTTTCCGGCGGCGGCCCCGGCCGGCGTCGGGACGCCCTACGGGCCGGACCTGGCGGCGGTGAAGAGCCCGGCGGACTACCTGGGGGCTCTGAGGCGCCGGGCCTGGCTCGCGCTGATCGTCGCCGTCCCGCTGGGGACGCTGGCCTCCATCTACGCGCTGCGACAGCCGAAGATCTACCAGGCCATGGGCCAGATCCGCATCGAGGCGCCCCACTTCGATTCGGCCCTCTCGGCGCTGGTGGCGCGGGACATGGGCCAGGGGGACGCGTCGTCGCAGGCGTCCTACGCCGCCGACAGGGTGACGGACCTGCAATACGGCCGCGCCCTGGCCGAGCGGGTCATCGCCCGCAACCAGTTCGGCCCGGAGGTCGCCCAGATGGACGACCCGGCCGCGGAGCTGATCGTCGACCACATCGCCGTCAAGCCGGTCCTCAAGTCGAACACCTACAACGTGACGCTCAACGGCCGCGACCCGGCGCTGACCAAGCGGCTGCTCGAGGCCGTGCTGGACGAGATGGTCAAGGCCGCCAAGGACGAGCAGGCGATGCGCGTGGGCGACACGGTGGAGAACGCCCGCCGGGCCCTGCGGACCCTGATCGCGGCGCGCGACGACCGCCAGCGCGAGATGCTCGGCCAGATGGAGGCCCTGGGGACCATCGGCCCCGGCGGCCGGAACATCCTGGAGGAGCAGTACGCCAAGCTCGGCCAGTCGATCGAGGCCCAGCAGGCGCGCCTCGGCGAGTTGCACCAGAAGATGATGTTCTCCCAGTACTTCCCCAGGGACGAGGTCGTCTCCCCCCGCGAGGCCGCGGCGAGGGCGCAGCGCGAGCGGCTGGAGGAGCTGAAGCAGAACCTGGTGGACCGCCTGGACGACCTGAGGCGGAAGACCCGCCACTTCGACTCCGACCCGGCGGCCAGGCTGGTCGCGCGGCAGCTCCACAAGGTGATGACCGACATCGAGGAGATCGACGACTCGTTCGCCGCCAAGACCGAGATGGCCGCCGACCCCACCGAGCTGATCCACGAGTCGCTCCAGCGCGACGTGGAGACGCGGCAGGCGCAGCAGCAGGAGATGCTGACCCGGATCCAGAAGGCCATGCCGGACCAGCAGAAGTACCTGTACCTGCTGGAAGACCACGCGTCGATCCGCAAGCAGATCGACGACATGACCAGCAAGCTCCAAGCGTTCGAGATCCTGGCGAAGTCGCAGGAGGCCAACCCGCCGGTGAAGGTCCTCGGGGTGATCAAGGAGCCGTCGAGGCCGATGAAGTCGAAGACGACGCTCATCGTCATGGGGCTGGTCGTCAGCCTGGGGGCGGGGGTCGGGCTGGTCGTCCTGCTGGAGCACCTGGACCACTCGGCGAAGGTGCCGGAGCACGTCAGCCACGGCCTGAACCTGCCGCTCTTGGGCGTGGTGCCGCGGACCCCCCGCACGGCGCTCACGCATCGCGGCGGCCACCTGTGGACCGCCGGCGCGCCCGACTCCGCCGCGGCCGACGCCTTCCGGAACATCCGCGCCGGCCTGCTGGGCTCGGCCGACCTCGGAGGGCCGATCGTCAGCCTGCTGGTCTCCAGCGCCAAGGCGGGGGAGGGGAAGTCGACGACGGCGCTGAACCTGGCCGCCGCCTGCGCCCGGGCCGGCGAGCGGACGCTGCTGCTGGACGTCGACCTCCGCCGCCCGACGCTCGACGCGGCCTTCCCGGCCGACGCGGGCGACGACGACGGCCTCGGCCTGGTCGACGTGCTGAAGGGGGCGGTCCCCTGGCAGGCGACGCTGAGGCGCACCGAGCTGCACAACCTGGACTTCATCCCCGCCGGCGACCCCCGCGACGTGCCGATCGAGATCCTCGGCACGCTGGAGCTGCGGCAATTGCTGACGGCCCTGACGCACCACTACGACCGCGTGATCCTGGACGGCCCGGCCATCCTGGGCATGGCCGACTGCCGCGTGCTGGGCCGGATGGTCGACGCGGCCGTGCTGGTCGTCCGCGCCGGGGCGCACCGGACGGTGACGCTCCAGCGGGCCAAGGCCGTCCTGGAGCAGTCGCGCGTGGAGATCGCCGGGGTGATCGTCAACGGGCTGAGCGACGGCGCCCAGCACTGGTCGAGCCACGCCTACGGCGCCGCGGCCGTCGCCGCCTACCGCCGCGACCGGGCGTTGCCCGCCGCCGCCCCCGAGGCCGCGCTGGCCGACGCCTGACCCGAACGCCCCGGAGCCCTCCCCGATGCACACCCTCCGACACCGACTCCTGGCGACGTTCGACCGCTCGTTCGGCTGGCTGGTCGCGGGCCTCGTCCTGGCCGCGATCCTCGGCTTCGGCGGGGTCGCGTGGTGGTCGCGCCCGGCGCTGGTGGCCGGGGCGTGCGCCCTGACGGCCCTGCTGCTGGCGCGGCGCCTCCTGGAAGGCCGCGCGACGATCCTCAAGAGCCCGCTGGGGGCGCTGGGGCTGATGGCCCTGGCGCTGGGGGTCGCGCAGGTGGCGCCCCTGCCGGGGGCGCTGGCGGCGCGGCTGTCGCCGACGGCCCGCGACGTCTACGCGCGGGGCGTGCTGCCGGCCGCGGCGCTGGAGGACGACCCCGCCGCGGCGATCCCCGAGCCGATGGGCGTCCGCTCGCCGGCCAGCCTCGACCGCGCGGCGACCGTCCGCAAGATGGCCCTGCTGGCGGCCTGCCTGGGGGTCTTCTGGTGCGCCTCGCACGGGGTCGACCGGCTCCAGCGGCTCTACCTGGTCTGGGGGGCGGTGATCGCCGGGTTCCTGGTCAACGCCACGCTGGCGACCGTGCAGGTGGGGACCCGCACCGACGGCCTGTTCGGCTTCTGCTCGCCCGGCGCGGGGGCCCCGGGGTGGGCCCCCGACGCCCACGACCTGCTCGACGCCCCGTGCGTCGCGACGCTGCGGGAGCTGCCCGCCGGCGCCGCGCCGGGGTCGGCCCCCGCGACGCGGCTGGACGCGGTCCGGCCGTTCACGTTCGGGACGCTGCCGGGGGGGGTCGGCGGGTTCCTGGCCCTCGGCGCGCTGGCCTTGCCGCTGTCGCTGGGCATGATCCTGCACCTGGGCTCGGCCCGGGGGGGCGGGGCCTGGCCGGCCGGGGCGGGGGACTCGGGGCGGGGGGGCGCGGCGATCCTGCTGGGGCTCCTGTCGATCCCGGGCGCGTTCCTGGTCGGGCTCGGGGCGGGGGGCTCGTTCTGCTTCCCGTTCGCCGTCGGGCTGGCGCTGGCGGGGCTGCCGGCGCTGCTGGTCCCCGGGGCGCGGCTGCTGGGCCTCGGCATGGCGACGACGCTGATGCTGGCCCTGGCCTCCGGGGCGATCGCGCAGGCCCGCTGGGACGACGTCGCCGGCGAGCCGCCGCCGCTGGAGGCCCCCGTCTGGGCCGAGAGCCGCGCCGCCTGGCGCGACGCCGCGCGGATCTTCCGCGAGTTCCCCCTGGTCGGCGTCGGCCTGGGGGGCTTCGGCGCCGTCCATCCCTACTTCAAGGACCGCGACCCGGCGTCCAACACCGCGATGAGCAGCCTGCTGCAATGGGCCGCCGAGGCCGGCATGGTCGGCCTGGCGATCCTGGGGGCCGGAGCGCTCTGGTCGATCGCCCGCGTCCCCGGCGGCCTGCGCCGGCTCGCGCCGGCCGACCGTTTCCTGGCCCATGGGTTGATAGGGGCCGTCGCCGGGCTTACTCTATTGGCCGCCGTCCACTGGACGGTGGAACTGTCGGCCGTCGCCGTCGCCGCCAGCGCCCTGGGAGGGACCTGGAATCGCTGGCTGGCCGGCGGCACGGACCTCTTCGTCGAACACGCCTGAACCCCGCGGGGGAGGGCCCGGGGCCGCGCCCCATCACGACCGGGACATCGCTCAGGGAGGAGTCGATTCCACGATGGCCGAAACCACCTGTCTCCATATCCAGGACCACGACGGCGGGCCGATCCGCATCGTGGAGATCCCCTGGGTATCGGCGCGAGTCGGCAGGGCGGCCTTCTGCGAGGTCCGGCTCGCCGACCCGTCGCTCCCCGAGGAGGCCTGCCGGCTCCACCGCCGCGGCCGGACCTGGCGGATCTCGCCGATGCACGGCGCCGACGTGACGCTCGACGGCGAGCCGATCGACGGCCCGCGCCCGCTGCCGTTCGACGTCCCGTTCCGGGTGGGCCCGTTCCGGCTGTCGCTGAAGCCGGGCAAGTTCGCCGAGGCCGACTGGAGGCCCCCCGTCGACGCCCCTCGCCCCGAAGCCCACGCCCGGCCTCGCCCGGCCGTCGAGCCCGTCGCGCCGCTGGCGAACCCCTGGGAGGCCCGCTGGCGCGACGCCGGCGACCGCCTGAAGGCGGCCCGCGCCGCCGAGGCCGTCGCCACGCCGCCGCCCGCCCCGACGCCGACGCCGCCGAGCCCGCCCCCGGCCGCCGAACGCCCCGCCCCGCGCGACATCCCCAGGCCGGCCGCCGCCCGCTACGAGCCGCCGCGACCCCGGCCCGCCGCGCCGAGGAGCTACGAGCCCCGCGCCTACGCCCGGCCCAAGCCCCCCACGCCCACGCCCAGGCCGCCGGCCCCCCCCAGGCCCCCCGCGCCGGAAGCCTGGACGAAGCCCGTCCCCACGCCCGCGCCGCCGGTCGTGGAGGCCCTGATCCCGACCCCGACGCCGGCCCCGGCCCCCGCGCCGGCCCCGACTCCGACCGTCGAGCCCGAGCCGCCGACCCGTCGCTTCCACTTCCTGGACGCCGACGCCCTCGCCCGGCTGGAGGCGTTGGAGGTCGAGGAGGCGATCCAGGCCGCGGCCGTGGCGACGCCCGAGCCCGCTCCCGAGGCGACGCCCGAGCCCACTCCCGAGAAGCCCCGGGACATCCGACGCCGCGTCCGCCGCGCGGCGGTCGTCGCAACCCGCCCGGCCCCCGTCCAGCCCGAGACCGACGCCGAGCATCCTGCTCCCACGCAAGGTGGAGGGGGGAGCGTCCCTGACGAATGCGCGACGCGGGAGTCGACTCCGATCATCCCTCCTCCCCTCGTGGGAGAAGGTGTCCGGAGGCCGGATGAGGGGGCGACCGCCGTCGCGCCACCGGCGAGCGTCAAAGCCCTCCACGAGATCCAGAAAGCCGACGCCGATCGTCCTTCTCCCCTCGCCGGAGAGGTAGAACGAGGCACGGACGAGGGGGAAGTCCGACGGCCCCCGGTCGAGCCCCCCTCATCCGCCCCTTCGGGGCACCTTCTCCCACGAGGGGAGAAGGGGGGAGATCTCCTTGAAGCCTCCGGGCGCGAGGAGCATGACGAGCGCGACATCCCCGCGCACGAGCCCGCGGCGGCGTGGACGTTCCCGACGGGCCCGTTCGTGGCCGACACCAGCGGCCTCGGCCTCGGCCCGGCGCCGGTCGAGTTCGAGCCGCGAGGGGCCGTGGCGCGGGGCGTCGAGGTCGAGGAGGCCGCCGAGGGGTTCGACCCGACGCGGGCCCGACGCTCGAAGGGGGATGAGGCCTGGGCGCTGCCGTCGGTGCGGGACGTGCTGAACAACGGCCTGAAGCGGGCGATGGCCGAGGCCGGGACGATCCCCCGGCCGCCGTCGCGGGCGGCGCTGGCGGCGCCGACCGCGGCGATGGCGCCCGCGGCATGGTCGCCGCCGGCCTGGCTGGCCGCGCCGCCGGCGATCGCGGCCACGCTGGCCGTGGGGGGGCTGCTGGCGTTCTGCTCGTGGCGGCAGGCGACGGTCTCCCACCAGGCCGCGACGGTCGTCCAGAAGTCGGCCGAGCTTCGGCTGGCGGGGGCCGCGGCGAAGGACCGGCCGCTCCCGGTCGGGATCGTCCCGCCGAGGCCCTCGTGGTGGGGCGCGGCGCCGGCGCACCTGGCGGCGTGGGGCGGCTACCTGGACGCCACGAAGGTCGAGCACGGCTGGGACGCGACCGCCGTCGGGATGTTCGAGGCCGCCGCCGCCGCCGGCCCGCTCGACCCCTCGGCGCGTTACGCCCTGGCGCGCAAGCGGGGCGACGCGAGCCCCGCGATCGGCCTGAGCCGGGACGCCGCGGCGCTGGCCTGGACGGGGCGGACCCTCCACCGCGCCGGCAAGGACGCGGAGGCCGTGCGGGCCTACCGCCGCGCCCTGGAGGTCGCCGCGCGAGCCGAGCCGCCGCGGGACGCGCCGCTGGACTACAGCGACGACCCCGACGTCCCCCGCTACCTGCTGCCGGGCGAGGCGGTCGCCGCGGCGGTGGTCGCCGACCTCGTCGCCGACGAGTCGTGGACGTATCGCGACTGGGCCGAGGCCGTCCCCGAGACGGGCGTCCCCGCCCTGGCCGCCGCCCGGGTGCTCCGCAAGCAGGGCCGATCCGACGCCGACGCCATCCTCCGCCGGATCGTCGAGCGGGCCGACGCCGACGCGAAGGCCGAGGCCGGCGGCCACGAGGCGACCGAAGACGACCCCCGCGCCCGCGCCGTCGCGCTGGCGGTCGCCGCCGAGGCGACGGCCATGCGGGCCGACTGGAAGGCCGCCGCCGGCCGCTACCGCGCCGCCATCGACGGCATGGACGACCCCCGCGTGCGGCGGTCGTGGTGGTTCAACCTCGCCGACGTCGCCGCCCACGCCCGCGACGACGACCAGCGCCGCGCCGCGCTCGACGAGGCCCTGGCGTCGACCTCCTCCGACGAGGTCGGCCGCAGGGTCCTGGAGCTGCGGCGGGCGTCGGCCGACTCGGCGTCGAATCGACTCAGATCGAACGGGACGAAGGCGAATTGACGTGAAGGATCACGCGACCGGGCCCGCCCCCTCCCCACGCTCGCAAGGAAGACCAGCCATGACCCACACGGACGACCGGCCCTCTCCCCCCCCGGAGCCCGCCCTCCACAAGGCGCTGGCGCGCTGGGCGGCCGACCCGGCCAACCGGCCGACCGCGCTCGCCGCGACGGCCTGCGTGGCCCTGCTGGCGCTGCTGTTCCGCGACACGCTGGAGCACTTCTACCGGGCCTGGACCACCGAGGACAACTACAGCCACGGCTTCCTCGTGCCGCTGCTGAGCCTCTACTTCGCCGCCCAGATCTTCCGCCGCGAGGGGGCCCCCGCAGAGCCCTCCCCGGGGGCCCGGGGCGTCCTGCTGGGCGCGACGCTGCTGACGGCGGCGCTGGGGGTCAACCTGCTGAAGGTGCCGCTGCCGATCGAGTTCCTGAGCGACCTGGCGTTCCTGGCGGCCCTGGCCGGCTCGTTCGCGATCGTCGTCGGGGCGGCGGCGCTGCGGCGGTACTGGTTCCCGTTCGCGTTCCTGATCTTCATGGTTCCGCTGCCGATCGCGCTTTACACGCGGATCGCCTCGCCGCTGCAATTGATGGCGAGCCGGCTGGCGTCGGCGTTCATGAACTCGACGGGGGTGCCGGTGCTCTGCGAGGGGAACCGGATGACGCTCCCCGGGGGCGTGCAGATGTTCGTCGCCGAGGCGTGCAGCGGCATGCGGCAGCTCACCGGGTTCCTCGCGCTGGCGGCGGCGGTGGCGTACCTGGCGCGCCGGCCGCTCTGGTATCGCGGGGTGGTGCTGGCGTCGGCCCTGCCGATCGCCCTGTTCGCGAACACGACGCGGGTGGTGGTGACGGGGTACATCATGCACTTCGTCGACCCGAGTTACGCCGAGGGGGCGTACCACACGCTGGAAGGCCTGCTGCTGATGGGCATGGGCCTGGTGCTCCTCAGCTCGGTCTGCTCGCTGATGGATCTGATCAGCCCCCCCGACGCCGGCCCGCCGTCGGGCCCCGGGGACGGCGACGGCGACGAGCCGGCCGCCGCGCCGAGGCCCGCCGCCGGCCGCCCGGCCCTGGCCGCCAACGGCTGGTCCCTGCCGCTCCGGTCCGCCTCCCCCGCCGAGGAACTGTCATGACGATGCTGAAGCGATGCGGCCTCTGCGCCGCGCTGTTGACCGTGGGCCTGGCGGCCCGCGCGGGCCTGGAGCGGATCGACGCCCGCGAGCGGCCCCCGCTGCGGCGGCCGCTGGGGGACCTCCCCATGACGCTGGGGGACTGGGTCGGCCGCGACGTGGCCGTCGCGCCCGACATCGTCGAGCGGGCCCAGACGACCGAGTACCTCAACCGCGAGTACGTCGACCGCCGCAACCCCGGCCGTCGGCTGACCCTCTGGATCAACTACTCCGAGTTCGGCACCAACCTCCGCCACACGCCGGAGATCTGCCTCCCCTCCAGCGGCTGGGAGAAGGTGGAGTCCCAGACCCGCGAGCTGCGCGTCCCCGCCGGCGACGGCCGAGACCTGACCGTCACCCGGCTGGGCTACGCGCAGGGAGAGCTTGTGAAGCACGTGGGGTTCTGGTACTACATCTTCGGCGAGGGCCGGCTGGAGAACTACGTCCGGAAGCTCCCCATCACCAGCCGCAGCAGCCACGGCCGGACCACCCGCGGGTCGTCGATGACCGTCGAGGTCTTCCACGCCGGGGAGCTCGACCCCGACGGCTCCATGCTGGCCGACTTCACGCGGGGCCTCCTCGTCGAGCTCGAGCCCATCCTGCCGACCGGCCGGGCGGAGTATCATGTGCCCTGACGGGCGCGGGCCCGGGGCGAGCGAGACGCCGGCCCGCGCGCCGGGGAACCCAGGCGACCGACACCGATGAAACGCGCCCTAATCACCGGCATCACCGGGCAGGACGGCTCCTACCTCGCCGAGTTCCTCCTGGATCGGCCCGACTACGAGGTCCACGGCCTGGTGCGGCGTTCCAGCACGCTGAACCGCCAGCGGATCGACCACCTATCGCTGGAGAACCCGGTCGCGGCCGAGCGGCTGACGCTCCACTACGCCGACCTGGCCGACGCCTCGTGCCTCTCGGCCCTGGTGGAGCGGATCGAGCCCGACGAGGTGTACAACCTCGGCGCGCAGAGCCACGTCCGGGTCTCGTTCGACCAGCCGCTGTACACGGCCGACGTGGTGGGCCTGGGGACGCTGCGGCTGCTGGAGGCCGTGCGCGTGCTGAACCGCCGCCGGCCGGTGAAGTTCTACCAGGCGTCCAGCTCCGAGATGTTCGGCGCGGCCCCCGCGCCTCAGGGCCCGGGCACGCCGTTCCACCCCCGCAGCCCGTACGCCTGCGCCAAGGTCTACGCCCACTGGCAGACGATCAACTACCGCGAGGCCTACGGCCTGTTCGCCTGCTCCGGCATCCTGTTCAACCACGAGAGCCCGCGCCGGGGCGAGTCGTTCGTGACCCGCAAGGTGACGCTCGGCGCCGCCCGGATCAAGGAGGGGCTCCAGAATCGGCTGGTGATGGGCAACCTGGAGGCGAGGCGCGACTGGGGCTTCGCGGGCGACTACGTCCGAGCCATGTGGATGATGCTCCAGCGGCCCGAGCCCGACGACTACATCGTCGCCACCGGCGAGAGCTACTCCATCCGCGACCTGCTGGAGAAGGCGTTCGGCCTCGTCGACCTGGACTACCGCGACTTCGTCGACTTCGACGAGCGCTACGTCCGCCCCTCCGAGGTCGACGTTTTGCAAGGCGACGCGACCAAGGCCCGCGAGGTCCTCGGCTGGGAGCCCGAGGTCGACTTCGACGGCCTGATCCGCATGATGGTCGAGCACGACCTGGAACTCGCCCGCCGCGAGAAGTACGCCCGCGCCTTCCCGGGGGCGTGAACCTCCCCCTTCGCGACGGTGGAGGCCCCGCCCATGAACGCCCCGTCGGCCCCTTCGCTCTCGATCGAGGCGCTGCGCGTTCTCGACGGGATGCCGTTCGATCCGGACGCGCGGAGCCACTTCGACGTCATGTCCGGCGGCCTACAATGGACGGATGAGTTCCCGCGCGTCGGCTCGGCCGAGTGGCCGGTCGTCCGGCGGAATTGGTCATATCGTTTCCTGATCGGCTACCGAGCGTCGCTCACCCTCGGCGAGAGGCGGGACGAGCTCCGCCCGATCTGGGAGCAGGTCGTCCGCGGGGCCCCGAACTGGCCGGGGCTGCGGCCCGAACGGCATGGCCGGCGGGCGCTCGGCCGCCTGCGGGCGGCGTTCCGCATTCAGGATCGATGCCTAACCGATTTGGAATCCGAACTCGCATGACCCCGAAATGCTCCGCGCGATCGACGTCTTATCTGCTCGCGATTCTCGCGGCCCTGGCGTCCGGCGATTCCGCCCAGGGAGACGCACCCGCGCGGCCGTCGATCGTCGTCTTCCTGGCGGACGACCTGGGCTGGGCCGAATGATCGCCGCATGGCGGCCGGGAGATCCCGACGCCCAACATGGCGCGGGTCGCAGCGGATGGGATGACATTCACGCACGCCTTCGTCGCCTCGCCGAGCTGCGCCCCCAGCCGCGCGGCGCTGCTCACCGGGCTCGACCCGATGCGCAACGGCGCCATGCTCAACCACGCCCGCCCCCGCGCCGGGGTGAAGACCTGGCCCGCCTACTTCCGCGACCTCGGCTACGAGGTCGTCTCCTTCGGCAAGACGGCCCACTACGCGCAGGTGACTGGCTACGGGTTCGACCACGCCAGCCATTACAAGTACCACGAGGACGATTGCGTCGAGGCGGCCGTCGAATGGCTGTCGAGGCGCGAATCCGACCGCCCCCTCTGCCTGCTGGTGGGGACCAACTGGCCGCATGTCCCATGGCCTCGGGCGGGCGAGCCGTCCGCGCGCGCGCTGCCGCCGAACCTCGTCGACACGCCGGCCACCCGGAAGGCGTGGGCGCGATACGCCGCGGCCGTCGCCCGCGCCGACCGCGACCTCGGGATGGTCTACGACGCGGCGAGGGAGCGCCTCGGGCCCGACGCCCTGTTCGTCTTCAGCGGCGACCACGGGGCCCAGTTCCCGTTCGGCAAGTGGAACGGCTACGACGCCGGCGTCCGCACACCCTTGATCGTCGCCTGGCCCGGCCGCGTCGCCCCGGGGTCGCGGAGCGACGCCATGGTGAGCTGGATCGACCTCCTGCCGACGTGCCTGGAGGCGGCCGGAGGAGCCGCACCCGGGGAGATCAGCGGCCGGTCGTTCCTGGACGTGGCGCTCGGCAAGCGGGCCGACCACCGCGACGCCGTCTTCGTCACCCACAGCGGCGATGGCGAGATGAACCGCTACCCGCTCCGGGCCGTCCGCGACCGGCGCTGGAAGTACATCCGCAACCTCGACCCCGACGCCGAGCACCACACCCACGTCGATCTCGCCAGGGCCGGGGACGGCCGATCCTACTGGGACTCCTGGGTCGAGGCCGCGCGGACCGACCCGGCCGCGAGGGCCGTCGTCGACCGCTACCACCGCCGGCCCGCGGAGGAGCTGTACGACCTGGAAGCCGACCCGTGGGAGCTGTCGAACCTCGCGACCGACCCCGCCCACGCGGCGACGCTGGCGAAGCTCCGCGCCCGTCTCGACGCCTGGATGGCGGAGCAGGGGGACGAGGGGCTCGCGACCGAGCGGGCGCTGCCCAGGCCGTGAACGGTCGCCTCAGTCCCGGACCAGCTCCACCGCACGGATCTTCTCGGCGGAAATCCGGACGTCCTTCTCCTCGCCCGGCCTCGCGCGGGTGACGCCTACGTTCGTGAACAGGCGGCCGATCAGCGGGAGGCGGGCGGCCTCGGGGTGGTAGACGTCCTTCCGGCGCGTCTCGGCGACGGCCAGGGTCAGGCCCTCGCCGTCGGCCGAGACGACCTTGCCTTCGTAACTCACCTCGACGATCGCGGCTGCTCGCGCCTCGGGGTGCAGCTCGACGCGGCACCGCGCCCCCGGCGGGAGGATCGCGGGGCTGTCGACGACCGGGATCCGACGCCCCGCGCCGGGGGGCTCGTCGCCGAGGGCCGGGACGGACAGGAGGATGGACGCCGCGATCGCGAGGCTCGGGAGGCGGGCGCGCATGGCGGTCTCCGGATCGGGGTGGGGGGCTGACATCGCGCGGTTTCTATGCGATCTCCCGCGATCGGGCAAGGCCGCCCGCCGCCGGGCTTGCCCTCAGGGGCGAGTTTTGGTCTACTTCGCATGACTACCAGGACGAGCCGCCAGGGAAGGTCGGAGGCATCATGGACGTGCCAGCGCGAACATACCGGGACTCCGTGGTCGTGGCGTGCCCGGACGCCCGGCCGCCCGCCTATCAGGCCGTCGTCGGCCTCGCCCGCGCGGGGATGCTGCGGCGGTTCGTCACCTCGTATTACCACGACCCCGACGGCCTGGGGGCGACGCTCGCCCGCAAGCTGGCCCCCGGGGCCTACGACCGCTGCCGCGGGTTCCTCGCCCGCCGGCACGACGACGAGATCCCGGCCGACCGCGTGACTTCGCTGCCGAGCGTCGACGTGGCGCTCCGGCTGGAGTCCCGCATCGGCGGGCGTCGCCCCCGGCTCCGCCGCGCGGCGGCCCGGGCGCGGACCCACTGGTTCGACCGTCGCCTGGCCGGCATGCTGGCCGCCTCGCGCCCCGAGGCGTTGCTGGCGTTCAGCGACGTGGCCTCGGACTTCGCCATGCCCCTCTGCCGTCGGCTGGGGATCGGAGTGGTTCTGAGCATGGTCCACGGCGACGTCCGCGAGGAGGCCCGCGTGCTGGAGGCCGAGGAGGCCCACGCGCCGGAGTTCTTCCCGCTCTACCTGGGGGACTCGGCGCTCGACCGCGAGGAGATGGCCTGGCTGCACGCCCGGCGGCTCCGCGACCTGGAGCAGGCCGACCGGATCCTCGTCCCGTCCGACCACATCGCGGGGGTCCTCTCGCGCGAGGGGGTGGACCCCGGGCGGATCCGCGTGATCCCCTACGCCGCCGACTGCCGCCGCTTCCGCCCCCACTCCCGGCCGAGGGGCGAGGACGGCGCCTGCACGTTCCTGTTCGCCGGCGGCGTCAGCCAGCGCAAGGGGATCAAGTACCTGCTGGAAGCCTGGGCGAAGGTCCGGCGGCCGGGCTGGAAGCTGCAACTGCTCGGCGCGATGCCGCGCCGGCTCGGGCCGCTGGAAGGGATGCTGGAGGGCGTGGAGGCGACGGGCCGCGTGGGGAGCCCGGAGATGCCGGCGCACATGGCGGCGGCCGACGTCTTCGTCTTCCCGTCGCTGTTCGAGGGCTCGGCCGTGGTGACCTACGAGGCGCTCGCCTGCGGGCTGCCGGTCGTCACGACGCCCGAGGCCGGCTCGGTGGCCCGCGACGGGGTCGAGGGCCTGATCACGCCGTCGCGCGACGTCGACGCCCTGGCCGCGGCGATGGCCCGGCTGGGCGAGGACCCGGCGCTCCGGGCGCGGATGTCGGCCGCGGCGCGGGCGAGGGCGATGGACTTCGACTGGCCGCGCTACCACATGGCCGTGGCGGACGCCGTCGCCGAGGCGGCCGGCGAGCGCCGGGGACGCCGCGCGTCCGCGGTCGCGGCCACGGCCGCCCGCGCCTGACGACGACGGATCGGCTCCGCACCGGGGACGAGGGGGGCGCGAGGCGCCGGGATTCATGGACGAATATCAGTACGTCTACGCGACGGCGGGCGTCATCGGCCTGTACTTCCTCTGGCAGGTCGCGACGAAGCGGTTCGACCCCTTCGCGCCGACGTGGCTGTTCTTCGTCGGCTACACCCAGATCTACATCATCCAGGCGCTCTCCTATCACGACTGGGCGATCGGCGCCCGGGGCCAGGAGCTGGTGACCGCGGCGAACGAGCGGGCCCTCTGGGTGCTGATCTGGTTCCTGGCGGTGTACCACCTGGGGCCCGGCCGGCTGGTCGGCCGGCGCCTGCCGGGGCCGCCGCGAGGCTGGTCGGCGCCGACGGTCGCGGCGATGTGCGCGGTGCTGATCCCGTGGGGCCTGCTGTGCGCCGGCGTGCTGGGCGGCCGCCCCGCCGACGGGGAGGTCTCGGCCGAGGGGGCGCTGCTGCGGTCGTTCCCGTTCGTGATGATGGTCGCGGCGATCCTCCTGATCACGACCGGCCGGCGGATCGAGGCGCCGCGGCCGGCGTTCTTCCTCGCGGGCCTGGCCTGCGCGGGGGCCTACGTCGTCATCTGGATGTTCAACGGCAAGCGCTCGCACTCGCTGATCGGCGTGCTGGCGACGGTCTGCGCGATCTACGTCACGCGGCTGCGGAGGCCCTCGTGGGGCGTGCTGGGGGCGACGGCGTTCACGGGGGCGCTGGCGGTCGCCGTGGCGATCGGCTGGCGCAACAACCCGGACTACGAGCGCTCGTTCGCCGGCTTCGTGGAGTTCGTCGGCGAGTTCGACGTCTCGCGGATCCTCGTCAGCATGGACGTCGCCGACGACGAGGACGCCGGCCCGGACGTCTCCTACGAGCCGAAGGAGTACGGCGGCTACCTCCTGATGCTGGACACCGTTCCCGAGAAGTCCCCGTACGACTACGGCGCCAGCTACATGCGCCTGATCTCCACGTACATCCCGCGGATCATCTGGACGAACAAGCCGCTGTTCGGCCGCGCCGAATGGGTCGGCGCCTGGATCGCCGGGTCGGAGCTGGAGCGCGACGAGGAGTTCACGGGGCCCGCGATCGGGCTCCTGGGGGCGACGCAGCTCAACGGCGGGATCCGGGGCACGCTGATCGTGCTGGCGGTCCTGGCGATCGGGCTGCGGGCGGGCTACGAGTACTTCCGGAAGCACGAGCGGACGACCTGGGCGCAATTCTTCTGGACGATCTTCTTCTTCAACGCCTGGTTCATGGTCGTGGGCGACGACCCGATGGTCTGGTTCTACTACAACTGGGGGTTCTCGGCGTTCCCGGTGGTCGTAGTCTCGTGGCTCGCCGCGAAGTTCCTCGACCCGACGCCCGAGACGGCCGCCGCCCCCGCGGCGGACGCCCCCCCGACTCCGACACCGACCCCGCCCCCCTTCGCATCGACGTTCGCCCGGCCGAGGACGGCCGCCGCGATCCCGAGAGACGGATTTCTCCCCCCGGCCGAGCGGATGCTCGCGACGCGCGCGCCCGCCGGGCCGGACACGGAAAGGATGCCGAGATGAACGACGACGTCGGGAGCCTCGCCGCTCCCCGAGGGCCCTACTCGCTGAGCGAACGCATCGACGTCTGCCGCGGGGTGTTCGCGATGCTGGTCGTGGTGGCCCACTCGTTCGAGCTGGCGATCACCCTCGACCCGACGTGGGCCGACGGCATGCCCTGGCTGGTCCGACAGGCCGTCGCCTACGGGCCCGGCGTCGGCACCTACTACGTCATGGGCTTCTTCATCCTGAGCGGCTACTGCATCCAGGGATCGGTCGGCCGCTCGTCGTCGGGCCGGCGGTTCTCGCTGGGCCGCTACATGGCGGCGCGGGCGACGCGGATCCTGCCGCTCTACTACATCGCCCTGGCGTTCGCCGCGGCCGTCGAGTGGTCGATCCCGACGGCGCTCCGGCCCCACTTCTGGTACAACAACCTCGACGCCGACGCCGTCGGCTACCAGTTGCTGATGGTCCAGAACCTGACCAAGAACTTCGGCTCGTTCTCCTCCAGCTGGAGCCTGACGAACGAGGCGGCGTACTACCTGCTGTTCGGGGTCCTGGCGGCGATGTGCGTGCCGGCCGGGCGCAAGCCGGCGGCGGCGGGCATGGCGGCCTGCGCGGGGCTCGGGCTGCTCCTCCAGGCGACCTACCGGATGGGCTTCCGCGACCCGATCATCCTGAAGATCGGCCTGCTGGCCGGGCTCGGCGCCGTCTGGCACCTGGGGGCGCTGGTGGAGATCCACGGCGCGGCCCTCCTGCGCCAATCCCCCACCCTGGCGCGGGCCGCCCGGTTCTGGCCGGCGGCGCTGGCGGCGACCATGGCGACCTACGCGAGCCAGCGGATCCACCAGGAGTTCATCTACCTGGGCGCGGGGGCGACGTTCGCCCTGATGATGCTCCGGTTCGTCGACCTGGAGCTGCGTCGGGGCGGGGCGGGGGGGGTCGATCCGTCTCCCCGCCGCCTCCCGCGGCTGCTGGGCCTCTCCAGCTACCCGGTCTACCTGTTCCACGGGCCGATCCTGATCCTCCTGGGGACGGGCGTCCGCGCCCTGGGTTGGTCGCCGGCGTGGTGGGTCGCGTGGCTCGCGGCGGCGACGACGACCGTCGCCCTCTGCTTCCCCCTGGGCACGCTGCTGGAGGCCCCGCTCCTGGCGTGGCGGGCGGGCGTTCTGCGGCGGCTCAAGCCGGCGCGCCCGGCCCCGACCCCGGCCGCCGCGCAGGGCCCGGCCCTGGGCGCGACCCCCTGACGACCCCCGGCGCTTCACGGAAGGAGCACCCCTTGAGCCGACGCCAGCCAGGGACGCCGCCGACGTCCCACGAGAAGATCGACATCTGCCGCGGCCTGTTCGCCTTCCTGGTGGTCTCCGCGCACGCGGTGGACGTCGCCTGGGCGGTCCACCCGTCGGCGCCGTCGGCGATGTCGCCGGCGCCGCATGACGCCTGGCTGTACATCGTGGCGGCGGGGGTGTTCTGGGTGATCGGGTTCTTCGCGATCAGCGGCTACTGCATCCAGCTCTCCGCGGAGCGCCTGGCCCGGTCCGGGCGGTTCCCCCTGGGGAGCTACCTGACGGCGAGGCTGTCCCGAATCCTGCCGCTCTATTACACCGCGCTAGCGTCGGCGGTTGTCTTCGAATGGCTGATGGGGGACCATCGGCCGTCGGTCTGGCCCAACGGGCTCGACCGATCGACGCTGATCGCGCAGCTGTTCGTCGCGCAGAACTTCGCGCAGACGTTCGGCTCGTTCGCGCCGTCGTGGAGCATCACCAACGAGATGTTCTACTACGTCTTCTTCGGCCTGCTGGCCTGGGTCGCGACGCGGCGCGGCATCCGGCCGGCGACGCTCGGCATGGTCGTCTGCGCGACGCTGGCCGTCGCGCTGGAGGTCGCCTACTTCGCCTGGTTCCGCCGCGACCCGCTGGCGAGGGGCCTGGGCCTGCTGTTCGGCCTGGGGACCATCTGGTTCCAGGGGGCGCTGGTGGCCGTGCATCGCGACGCCATCCGGGAGAGCCGGTCGGCGCGGGGGATCTCCGCGGCCTGGCCCCTGGCGCTGGCGCTGGCGATCGGCCTGTGGTACACCCGCGCGGTCCACCTCCAGGTCTTGTACCTCCTGCTGGGGGTCGCGTTCACGATGATGCTGGCGCGGTTCGTGGCGACCGACGTCCCCGGCGCGGCGGCGACTCCCGACCGCGGTCGGCTCGGCGCGGCGATCCGGGGCCTCGGCCTCGCGAGCTACCCGACGTACCTGTTCCACGGCCCGCTGATCGTCTGGCTGGCCTCCACGATGGCCCGCGCCGGGATCCTGCCCGCCGACTGGCGCGCGACCTGGCTGATCTTGAGCGCCGCGGGGATCGGCTCGGGCGTGGTCCTGGGCTTCGTCGCCGAGCGCCCGCTGATGGCCTGGCGGGCCGGGATGCTCCGACGCTTGAGGGATCCGAGCCGACCCGCCGCCGCGCCGACGACCGCCACGCTCGGCGCCTCGCGCTGATCAGGACGGCCCACACCACGGAAGGGACCCCATGAAATACGCCGTCTGCTTCACCAACTTCGGCCCCTACCACCTGGCCCGCCTGCGCGCCCTGGCGACGCGGCTGGCCGCGCGGGGCGACCGCCTCATCGCCTACGAGGTCGCCGACGGCGAGCGGCTCTACCCGTGGGAGCGGACGGAGGTCGACGAGCCGTTCGATCGCGTCGTCCTGTTCCAGGGCCGCGCGCTGGAGGATCTCACCGCCGGCGCGTGCGCCGAGGCGATGGCCGAGGCGCTGGAACGCGATCGCCCGGACGCCGTGGCGGCCGTCGGCTACGTCCGGCCGGAGTCGCTGGCGATCCTGAAGTGGGGCCGGCGGAACCGCGTGCCGACGATCCTGATGTCCGAGAGCCAGGCCGTCGACCGGCCGCGCTCGTGGTACAAGGAGGTCGTCAAGAGTCGTCGGGTCCGGCGGTTCGACGCGGCGCTCTGCGGCGGGGAGTCGCACCGCGACTACCTCGTCGAGCTGGGGCTCCCGGCCGACCGGATCGCGCTGGGGTACAACGCCGTCGACCACGATTTCTACGCCGCCTCGGCCGACGCCTGGCGCGATCGGCCCGGCTCGCGCGAGGGGATGCCGGCGGGGCCGTTCTTCCTATCCGTCTGCCGGTTCGCGCCCGAGAAGAACCTGATCCGGCTGGTGGAGGCGTTCGCGCGCTACCGCGCCGCGGGGGGGACGTGGGATCTGGTCCTCTGCGGCGACGGCCCGCAGGCGATCGAGGTCGCCGGGGCGATCGCGCGGTCGGGATGCGACGCGGCGGTCCACCGGCCGGGCTTCCTCCAGGCCGACGCCCTGTCGCGGTGGTACGCCCACGCCGGCGCGTTCGTGCTCGCCAGCGCGTCGGAGCCATGGGGCCTGGTCGCGAACGAGGCCGCCGCCGCGGCTCTGCCGCTGCTGCTCTCCTCGCGGTGCGGCTGCGCCGGGACGCTCGTCCCCAAGCCGCGAGGCGCGACCGGCGCCCAGTTCGACCCGCTCGACCCCAGCGACATGGCCCTCATGCTCGGCTGGATCGCCTCGCTCCCCGAGGCCGACCGCCTGGCCATCGGCCGCCGCGCCCGCGCGGTCGCCGCCGAGTGGGGGCCGGACCGCTTCGCCCGCGGGGCGATCGAGGCGTGGGAGATGGCGGGGCGGCGGCGAAATTCGCGACGCCTCGCCGAATACATCGGAGGGCGAGCATAAATCCCTCCCTTCTCCCCTGGTGGGAGAAGGTGCCCCGGAGGGGCGGATGAGGGGCGCGCGACCGACGGCCGGCGAATCCCCCCTCATCCGGCCTTCGGCCACCTTCTCCCACCAGGGGGAGAAGGGATATCCGCGATGGCCGCCGGGGCGGCGCGGATCATAACCGGCGAGCATGAACCAGGACGCACGAACGGACAACACGGAGGTGACATCATGACGACCGCGACCGAGACGAGGGCGTCGCGCACGCCGCGCGCGGCCTCCGCGCGCTGGCTGCACCTGTGCAACGGGCTGGACCCCGTCCGCGACGGCGGCATGGTCCCGAGCATCCTGGGGATGACCGGCGCGATGAAGCGGGCCGGGGGGGACGTGCGGATCGTCACGCCCACCGCCTCGCGGCTGGACCAGTTGGCCCTCCCGGCGGGGCTGGCGATCGACGGGCCCGACGTCGACCTCGACGCGGCCGTCCGCTCCGCCGAGGTCGTCCACATGCACGGCCTCTGGCAATACCACTCGCGACGCGGGGCGGCCGTCGCCCGCGCGGCGAAGGTCCCCTACGTCATGGCCGCGCACGGCATGGCCGAGCCCTGGGCCCTCCGCCACAAGCGCTGGAAGAAGCGGCTGTACCTGGCGCTCGTGGAGTCCAGGAACCTGCGGCGGGCGTCGTGCCTGCACGCGCTGTCGCGGCCGGAGATCGGCCACCTGCGCGACCTCGCGCCGTGGGCGCCGGTCTGCTTCGTCCCCAACGGCGTCGACCTCGCCGCGTTCGACGACATGCCCCCGCGCGCCGCGCTGGAGGCCGAGCATCCCGAGCTGAAGGGCAAGTTCGTCCTGCTGTTCTTCGGCCGGGTCCACGCCAAGAAGGGCCTGGACCTGCTGGCCGAGGCGATGGGCGCGCTGGCCGCGGAGTTCCCCCGGCTCCACCTGCTGATCGCCGGCAAGGACGACGGGGCGCTGGCGCCGTTCGAGGCGCGGGTCGCCGAGCTGGGGCTGTCCCGGCGCGCGACGTACGTCGGCCACGTCTCGGGCGAGGGGGCCCGGCGGGTCTGGGCGGCGGCCGACGCCTTCACGCTCCCCAGCTACAGCGAAGGCTTCAGCATGGCGATCCTGGAGGCCATGGCGAACCGCCTGCCGGCCGTCTTCACCACCGCCTGCCACTTCCCCGAGGCCGCCGCGGCCGACGCCGCCGTCGTCGTCGAGCCCCGGGTCGAGCCGCTCACGAAGGCCCTCCGCGAGCTGATGGAACGCTCGCCCGAGGAGCGCCGGGCGCTCGGCGCCAACGGCCGCCGGCTGGTCGAGTCCGACTATACCTGGGACCAGCAGGCCGCGCGGCTGGCCTCCGTCTACGAGTGGCTGTCCGGCGGCGGCGCCCCGCCCGAATGCGTCATCCCCTGATCGTATCGAGGAGCCGATACCCATGCCCGCCCTGGATGAACCCCGGATCGACGCCCCACCGCGCCCCGCCGCGCCGCTCGCCAACGTCGCGAAGGCGCGGGTGAGCGTGATCGTCCCGGTCAAGAACGAGGCCGAGAACCTCCGCCGCTGCCTGCCGGCGCTCGACTGGGCCGACGAGATTTTCGTGATCGACAGCCAGAGCACGGACGACACCTGCGACGTGGCCGTCGAGCACGGCGCGAGCGTCGTCCAGTTCGCGTTCAACGGCGTCTACCCGAAGAAGAAGAACTGGTCGCTGGACAACCTCCCGTTCCGCAACGAATGGGTCCTGATCGTCGACGCCGACGAGGTGGTCGTCCCCGAGCTGGCCGCGGAGATCCGCGCCCGGATCGAGGCCGACGAGGCCGACGGCTACTACCTGAACAGCAAGTACTACTTCCTCGGACGACGCATCAAGCACTGCGGATATTCCGAGTGCTGGAACCTGCGCCTGTTCAAGCACAAGCTCGGCCGCTACGAGCGCATGCCCGACCATTCCGGCGGGCGCTCGGGCGACAACGAGGCGCACGAGCACGTCGAGCTGCAAGGCCGCGTCGGCCGGCTGACCCGCGAGCTGGACCACCACGCGTACCCGACGATCGCCGCCTGGGTGGAGAAGCACAACCGCTACGCCGTCTGGGAGGCCGCCCAGTACGAGCGCTTCCTCAAGGAGCCGATCCCGAAGGGCATCGGCCGCGGCAAGCGGTTCAAGCGGATGCTCAAGAAGATTTATCTGCGCCTGCCGATGCGACCGGCCGTCCGGTTCCTCTACTCCTACGTCCTCCGCCGCGGCTTCCTCGACGGCAAGCCCGGCCTGGTCTTCTGCGCGCTGCTGTCGTTCTACGACTTCCTGGCGTGGGCGAACGTCTACGAGCGGAAGGTGGCCGAGTCCTCCTGAAGGCGCCGGGGGGCGGCCGTCGCGCCGCCCCCCGCGCGGCCCTCGGCCGCTACGCTTGCAGGATGCGAGGCTGGCCGTCGGGCGCCTCGGCGAAGGGTGCCCGGCCGCCCTCCTCGGCGTGGTAGCGGACGGCCTGCTGGGGCACGGGGATGCGGATGCCCAGCTCGTCGAAGCGGTTCTTGATCCGGCGGAGCAGCTCGCGCTTGACGTTCCACTGCTGGATCGGCCGGGTCTTGATGAAGAACTTGATGACCACGCACCACTCGTCGAGCGCGTCGACGCCGAGCATCGTCACGTCCTCGAGGATCATGAGGCTGTAGGTCGGGTCGTCGCGCATCTGCTGGCAGAGGCCCGTGATCACGGCGATGGCGCGGTCGACGTCCTCGCGATAGTCGACCCGGATCTCGAACAGGGCCCGGGACCAGCCGTGGGTGAAGTTGGTGACGGCCGTCACCTGGCCGTTGGGGAGGAAGTGGACGCGCCCCTCCAGGTCGCGGAGCACGGTCATCCGCAGGGTGATCTTCTCGACCTGGCCGGAGAGCCCGCCGATCTCGACGACGTCGTTGATCTTGTACTGGTTCTCCAGCAGGATCACGAAGCCGTAGAAGTAGTCGCGGATGAGGTTCTGGGCGCCGAAGGCGACGGCCAGGCCGAAGACCGCGGCGCCGCCGAGCAGGGGGGCGATGGGGATGCCGGCCTCCTGCAGGACCATCATGCCGCCGCCGATGAAGACGGCCACCGTCACGGCGTTCTGGAAGACGCCGACCAACGTCCGGGCGCGCGCCTCGCGCTCGACGCTGGATCCGCGCGCCCCGTCGTGGGCGACCAGGCGGATGACGCGCTCGGTGAAGAAGCGGGAGAGGACGTGGACGAGTGCCATCGCCGCGAGGATGGCGAGGATCCTCGGGCCGTGGTCGACGAGCCAGGACAGGACGTTGTGCGCGCTGAAGGGGTTCTCCAGGCGGCGGATCTCCTTCTCCGCGACCTCCACCTGGTCCTTGGCGGCCTGGGCCTTCTTGAGCGAGTCGATCTGCTCGGCCTGGAGTTCGGCGCGGGCGACGTGCAGGCCCTGGAGGCGGTCGCTACACTCGCGGACGTCGAGGTTCGCCGCCCTGAGCCGCTCCTCGACCTCGTTCACCCGGGCGAGCAGCCGGTCGAGCTCCTCGCGGGGCGCGCCGGCGAGCGAGCGCTCGCGGAAGGCGGCGGTCAGGGCCGCCCGGCTCTCCGAGGCGTTGTCGCGGCGCCTGTTGGCGGTGGCGAGGAGCCTCTGCTCCAGGGCGATGTCCTTGTCGACGCTCTCCAGCCGGTCGGTGGCCGAGCGGGCCTCGGCCTCGGCCTCGCGGGACGCCTCGGCCTTGGCCTGGGCGTCCCGATGCGCCTTCGCGAGACCCTCGTCGGCGGGCTCGCCCGCGCCGGCTTCGGTGCCCGACGCCGGCGCCGGCGCCGACGCGGGAGGCGTCGACTCGCCCCCCGCGAGCGCCCCCGATAGGGCCTGGGCGGGGTGCGCGATGGCAGGGGCGGGGGGGGCGATGGCCGGGGCGGAGGGGGCGGTGGCCGGGGCGGCGGTCGCGGGGCCGTCCGCCGTGGGCGTGTCGGCCGCCTTTGGCGCGGGGTCGGCGGGGGCGGGCTCCTCGGGGCCGTTCCCCTCGAGCCTCTTCAGGGCCTGGCGCCCACGCTCGATCTTCTGGGTGAGGTTGGCGATCTGCTCGCCGGTGGTCTTGCGACCCTCGATGGCGAGGTCGAAGCGTTCCTTCGTGAGTTCGCGGGCCCTGGTCAGCCGCGCGACGCGGGCCTCGGCGTCCGCCCGCTCCGGGCCGTCCCCCGGGGGGAGCTGCTCCAGGGCCTCCCTGGCCGTCTTGAGGGACCGGTCGACCTCGGCGAACGTGGCCTCGGCCTTGGCGTACTCCCCCTCGGGGTCGTCGCGCTCGGCCTTCAGGTGGGCGAGGCGGTCCTCGTCCTCCGCGATCATGCGCTGGAGGCGCGTGATCTGCTCGGCGACGGACTCCCCCTCCGGCCCCGGCGCGGGGGTCGCGAGGGGCTCCGCGACCGGGAGGGGCTGAGATCCCCCCGGGCACGACGAAGCCGCGGCGAGGGCCAACCAGACGATCAGCGACGATGAAAGCGCGTACCTCAAACCGATCTCCCTGGGCTTTCGGCGAGAGGTCGCCGAGACTCCGGGTGCGGGGACGGGACACGCGTCCCTTATGCGGGAATCGGCGAGGAGCCTCAACCCCAGTTGGGCGGGGACGCGGGGCGATCGGCTAGCGGCCGAGGCCCGCCGACGCCGATACACCTCATGACGTCTCACCTTCCAGCCGCGGCGAGCGGGGCCGATTCCATGACGACCGATCCACTCAAGCCGACCCCCCTGGGCACGGGCGGGCTGGTCCTCGTCTCGGAGCCGACGGAAGCGGCGTTCACGATCCTGCTCCCCGAGGGCTGGACCCACGGCGTCCACCTGCAACGCGAGCACGACCTGAACCGCGCGATCGTCTCGTCGATCCGGCCGGACGGCGGGGCGATGTTCCACGTCGGCGACCCGAGGCTGCCGCTGTTCATGGCCCCGGGGCCTCACATCGCCCCGCAAGTCCTGGCGTTCTCGCCGCACATCCGGGTCCAGCCGTACACGCCGGCCGACCAATTCCTCGTCGACTACGCCCATCGCTTCTTCGGCGCGGCGCCCGGCTTCCGGCTCCTGGGCGCCGCCCCCAGCCCGGGGTTCCTCCGGCTCGCGACCGAGGTCCGTCGGCACGACCCGTCGGCCGACGTCACCGCGGCGGCCGTCACGTTCGAGCACTCCGGCGCGGGGAGGCCGATGACCTGCCGCGTCCACGGCTCGACCGTTCGCGTCGGCTGGATGTGGATCGTGGAGCTGATCGTCGCGAGCACCGTCGAGGACGTGGACGCCCTCGACTCCCTGGCGCTGCGGATCATGACCTCCCGGACCTCCAACCCCGCCTGGGTCGCGGCCAACCAGCGGCTCCACGAGCAACGCCTGGCGATGGGCCGTCGGCAGGTCCAGCACATCAACGCCATGACCGACCTGCAGACCCAGGCCCATCATCAGCGCATGCGGGACATCCAGGACTTCGGGGCGGCCAACACGCGGATGCACGAGCAGAGGATGGCCGGCCACGACGCCGCCCATCAATCGTGGATGGCCGCCCAGGCCGCGAACGAAGGCTCCCACCGCGCCTGGATGGACGGCCAGGCCGCGGGCGACGCCGTGCAACGGTCGCGGATCAACGCGATCCGCGAGGAGCATACCGTGATGGATTCCGAGGGCCGGACCCACCAGGTCGACATCCATCACGAGCGGTACTTCGTCAACAAGCGCGACAACACTTACATCGGCGTCGGGGCCGCGACCGATCGGGAGGACCTGCGGCGGACCCACGGCGTCAACCCGGACGACTTCGAGGAGGCGCGGATCGTCGGGTGAGCGGCCGTCGACGGGAGACGGTCCATCGCGCGTCGCGAGCCCCGAGGGATAGTTCGAGGGGTCGTCGGGGCGAAGATTGGACCCCCGGATCCGTCGTCGCCCTTGTCGACGAGCGTCGGGGATTGCTAAAATCGGGAAATTTTCCGGGTCGCGCCGCCGTCGGATCTCTCACGAAACGGGCGGGGCCCGAGGCGCGTTTCGCGAGTCACCCGGGGCCGCGCGGCGGCTCCCGGGAGAAGTTGCGCGCGACGCGAGGCCCGTTCGACCCGACGGACAGCGCGACAGTAGACCGACCGAGCCCGCCCACACCCCCGGAACGACGCGAGAGCGACCTACAGTGCCCAAGCGAACCGACATCAAGAAGATCCTGATCCTCGGCGCCGGGCCGATCGTCATCGGCCAGGCCTGCGAGTTCGACTACTCGGGCACCCAGGCGTGCAAGGCGCTGCGGGAGGAAGGCTACGAGGTCGTCCTGGTCAACTCGAACCCGGCGACCATCATGACCGCCCCGGAGATGGCCGACCGGACCTACATCGAGCCGGTGATCCCGGAGATCGTCGAGCGGATCATCGCCGCCGAGCGGCCCGACGCGGTGCTGCCGACGCTCGGCGGCCAGACCGGGCTGAACGTCGGCATGGCGCTGGCGGAGTCCGGGGTGCTGGCGAAGTACGGCTGCACCCTGATCGGCATCACCGCCCCGGCGATCCGCACGGCCGAGGACCGCGACCTGTTCAAGAAGGCCATGGAGGAGATCGGCCTGGAGAGCGCCCGGTCCGGCATGGCCGAGAGCCTCGAGGAGGCCCGCCGGATCCGCGACGAGGTCGTCGGCCTGCCGTGCGTGCTGCGGCCCAGCTTCACCCTCGGGGGCTCCGGCGGCGGGATCGCGTACAACCGCGAAGAGTTCGACCGCATGGTCAACTACGCGCTGGAGATCAGCCCGACCCACTCCTGCCTGATCGAGGAGAGCCTGATCGGCTGGAAGGAGCTGGAGATGGAGGTGATGCGGGACGGCGCCGACAACGCCGTCATCATCTGCTCCATCGAGAACTTCGACCCGATGGGGGTCCACACCGGGGACAGCATCACCATCGCCCCGGCGCAGACGCTGACCGACAAGGAGTACCAGCGGCTGCGGGACGCCTCGCTGGCGATCCTCCGCAAGATCGGCGTGGAGACCGGCGGGTCGAACGTGCAGTTCGCGATCAACCCGCGCGACGGCCGGCTGATCGTGATCGAGATGAACCCGCGGGTCAGCCGCTCCAGCGCCCTGGCGAGCAAGGCGACGGGGTTCCCGATCGCCAAGATCGCCGCCAAGCTCGCGGTGGGCTACCGGCTGGACGAGCTGCGCAACGACATCACCCGCGAGACGCCCGCCTGCTTCGAGCCGGCGATCGACTACGTCGTCACCAAGGTCCCGCGCTGGGCGTTCGAGAAGTTCCCCGACGCCAACGCGGTCCTGACCACCCAGATGAAGTCGGTGGGCGAGGTGATGGCGATCGGCCGGACGTTCAAGGAGTCGCTCCAGAAGGCCCTGCGGGGGCTGGAGGTGGGGCGGTTCGGCATCGGCTGCGACGCCAAGGACCTCTGGGGGACGCCCCAGCAGCCGACCGAGGACGAGATCATCGCCAAGCTGGCCACGCCGAACGTCGACCGGCTGTGGCACGTGCGCTACGCGCTGCTGGCCGGCATGAGCATCGAGCGGATCCACGAGCTGACGGGCATCGACCCTTGGTTCCTGGCGAACATCCAGGAGCTTTGCGAGGTCGAGGGCCGCCTGCGCGAGGTCGGCGCGCCGGCGGAGGCGTCGGACGACCTGATCCGCGAGGCCAAGCGGGCCGGGTTCTCCGACCGCCAGCTGGCGCACCTGTGGGGCACCAACGAGGGGGAGATCCGCCGCGAGCGGCACCGCCGCGGGATCGGCCCGGTCTACAAGCTGGTGGACACCTGCGCCGCCGAGTTCGAGGCGGCGACGCCGTACTACTACTCGTCGTACGAGCAGGAGGACGAGGCCCGGGTGGGCGACCGGCCGCGGATCATGATCCTGGGGGGCGGGCCGAACCGGATCGGGCAGGGGATCGAGTTCGACTACTGCTGCTGCCAGGCGGCGTTCGCGCTGCGGGCCGACGGCTACGAGGTCGTCATGGTCAACTCGAACCCGGAGACCGTCAGCACCGACTACGACACCTCCGACCGGCTGTTCTTCGAGCCGTTGACGGTCGAGGACGTGCTGGACATCTGCGACCGCGTGAAGCCGACGGGGGTGATCGTCCAGTTCGGCGGCCAGACGCCGCTGAACCTGGCGAAGGCCCTGGAGGCGGCCGGCGTGCCGATCATCGGGACGAGCCCGGAGAACATCGACGTCGCCGAGGACCGCGAGCGGTTCCGCCTGGTGATCGAGCGGCTGGGGCTGCGGCAGCCGCCGAACGCCTCGGCCACGCGGTTCGACGAGGCGCGTCGGATCGCCGACCGGATCGGCTACCCGGTGGTCGTGCGGCCGAGCTTCGTCCTGGGCGGCCGGGCGATGGAGATCGTCTACGACGAGCCCAGCCTGGTGCGCTACATGGCCGAGGCCGTCGACGCCAGCCCGGACCGGCCGATCCTCATCGACAAGTTCCTGGAGGACGCCGTCGAGGTCGACGTGGACGCGGTCTGCGACGGCGAGCGGACGATCGTCGGCGGCGTGATGCAGCACATCGAGGAGGCGGGGGTCCACTCGGGGGACTCGGCCTGCGTCATCCCGCCGTACTCGCTGCCCGACGAGATCGTGGCCGAGCTGAAGAAGCAGACCTACGCGCTGGCCGAGGCGCTGGGCGTGCGCGGCCTGATGAACATCCAGTTCGCCGTCAAGGGGGGGGAGATCTACGTCCTGGAGGTCAACCCGCGGGCGTCGCGGACCGTGCCGTTCGTCTCCAAGGCGACGGGCCTGAACCTGGCCCAGGTCGCCGCGCGGGTGATGGCGGGGCGGACGCTGGCGGAGCAGGGGGTGACGGAGGAGCCGGTGCCGGCGTACACGTCGGTGAAGGAGTCGGTCTTCCCGTTCGCCAAGTTCCCGGGCGTGGACATCGTGCTGGGCCCGGAGATGCGGTCGACTGGCGAGGTGATGGGGATCGCCCCGGACTTCCCGATGGCCTTCGCCAAGAGCCAGCTCGGCGCCAGCTCCCGGCTCCCCTCGGGGGGGACGATCTTCGTGAGCGTCGCCCAGCGCGACCGCCAGGGGATCGTGCCGATCGCCCGCAGGCTGGCCGACCTGGGCTTCAAGCTCATGTGCACCTCGGGCACCGCGGCGGCGCTGGCGGCCGACGGCATCGAGGTGGAGACCGTCCGCAAGATCCAGGAGGGGCGGCCGAACCTGCTGGACCACCTGACCAACGGCGACATCGCCCTGGTCGTCAACACCCCCAGCGGCAAGGGCGCCCGCACCGACGAGGGCCGCATCCGCGCCAGCGCCGTCAGCCACGGCGTCCCGTGCATCACCACCCTGGCCGGCGCCCGCGCCGCCGTCGCGGCGATGGAGCGGCTGCGGGAGAGCGACATCGAGGTCTACGCGCTGCAAGACCTGCTGAGGAAGGGCTGAGGCATACGGCCGGCCTCCACTCGCCCGACGCCGGGCGGGAGGCCGGCCGCCCCACCACGCGAGGAGCCCACGCCGATGACCCGCCGTCGCTGGATCCAGCGCTTGCTCCTCGCCGCCGTCGCGATCGCGGTCCTGATCCCGATCCGCGAGTGCGTCAGCCCGCACGACTGGGTCGAACTCCGCGTGATGGAAGTTCCAGACGACCTGGACCGTATCGTCGTCCTCCGAGGCGAGGGCGTCGAGCCTTACCCTTTGAACGTGTATCACGCCAAGCTCTTCGTATTCACCGACGTTCCGATGGGCGGAGAGTGGTCCTGGAATTCCCCGACCGGCGAACGGAGGGGCAACGTCCAGTGGGTCTCAGGCGACTGGTATGGGATCCTCGCCCGCCGCGAGACGGGAGAATGGGTGACGTGGCGCCTGGCGCCGGAAGACGTCCAGGGGCCTTCCTCGCTGCGGTACCTACTCGGCGGTGGCAGCGCGACGATCCGAGCCGCGGGGTCCGAGGCCGCGACCCCCGCGCCGGTATCCCTGTTGAAGCGGATCTGGGCTGTGGACGAGGTATTCCCCCATGAGCGACGCGATGAAGGTCGCCGTGAGCGAGCCGATCGATGACGACGTCACCCGGAGGATGCTCGGGCGGATCCGGCGGCGGTGGGGGCCGCTGCTGACGTTCTCCGCGGCGTTCTCGCTGCTGGAGGCCGCGGCGCTGGCGCCGGCGGCGGCCGGGGTGCTGCGGCTGGCGCTCGAGTCGTGGGGGCGTTGCTCGGTCGGCAACTTCGAGATCGCCGCCTTCTTCCTGTCCCCCCAGGGGATCGCCGGGCTCGCGGTCCTGGCGGCGATCCAGCTCACCACGTTCCACCTCCGGCTGGCCGGCGTGATGGGCGTGCTGGCCGGCGAGGGCCCCGGCGTCTGGCACGCCTTCGACGTCGTCAAGCGGCTGCCGACGCTCCTGAAGGTCGACCTCCTCCAGGCCGTCCGCTACCTCCTCCGCGCCGCGCCGTACCTGGCGATCGGGTCGGTCGCCTACATCAAGCTCTGGGGGCCGCACGACCTGAACCGGCTGGTGGTCGACCGGCCGGCCGAGTTCTGGCAAGGGGCGGCGGCCGTCGGGGCGCTGGCGGTCCTCTACGGGATCGACGCCGGGCGGATGTACCTGCGGTGGCTGTTCGCGGTCCCGGCGGTGCTGTTCGAGGGGGTCCGCAACCCCTTCACGGCCCTGCGCGTCAGCGAGGAGCGGGCCCGGGGCCGGCTGCTCCGACTGGCCGCGCCGGTCGTCGGGGCGGGGCTGGCCTTCCTGGCGGCGTCGTCCGCGCTGACCTGGGCGCTGGGGGCGATCAACGCCTACATCCTCGACCTCGACCAGGTGGGCCATCGGCCCCGGGTCGCCGTGGCGGCGACGGCCGCGCTGCTGGCGCTCGACGCCGCGGCGCTGGCGGCGTTCTCGGCGGCGTCGGCGGCGGCCTTCGCGGCGCTGGTCATGGTGGCGTACAAGCGGGCCGGCGGCGCGATCCGCGAGGACGCCGTCCCCGAGCCGAGGGCCCGGTGGTGGACCACGGCGGCCGTGCTGATCTCCGTCGGGTCGGTCGCGCTGGCGGCGCTGGCCGTCCGCGGCATCATCTCCGACGCCCGCGTCGCCGAGCACGTCGAGGTCACGGCCCACCGCGCCGGGGCCTTCCGAGGGCCGGAGAACACGCTCGCCGCACTGCGGGTCGCCGCCGCCGACGGGGCCGACTGGGCCGAGATCGACGTGCAACTCACGGCCGACGGCCGGCTCGTCGTGTTCCACGACGACGACCTCCTGCGCGTGGCCGGGTCGCCGCTCAGGGTCGCCGGGTCGACCCTCGAACAACTGCGCGAGGTGGACCTCGGCGCGCCGTCCGGTCCCGAGTTCGCCGGCGAGCGGATCGCCACGCTGGAGGAGTTCCTGGCGCTCGCCGGGGGGCTGCGGATCGGCCTGAACGTGGAGTTGAAGGCGAAGGACGACGCCGGGGCCGTGGCGCTGGCGGGGCGGACGGTCGCGGCGATCCGGGAGGCCGGGGCGACGGGCCGGGCGCGCGTCTGCGGCCAGTCGTTCAAGGGGCTGGCCGAGGTCCGCCGGCTGGCGCCCGGGCTGGAGATCGGCTTCATCTCCGGCGCGGTGATCGGCGACCCGACCCGGCTGGACGTGGACTTCCTGATGATGGAGGCGCGGCTGGCCGTCGGCTCGTTCGTCGACCGCGCCCGGTCGCGCGGCAAGGAGGTCCACGCCTGGACCGTCAACGACATCGACCGCGTCGGCCCGCTGGTGGACGACGGCGTGGCCGACATCATCACCGACGACGTCCCCGGAGTCCGCGCCCGCCTCGACGAGGTCGCCCGCCTGGACCCGGTCGACCGCCTCCTCCTGCGGATCCGCCACGGGCTCTCGCGCCGTTGAGGATGGGCCTACGCTTCGGACGTGTTGACTTGTTTCGGCCGGATTCGCTAACCTCCCTCGAATCGCCGCGCGGCCCCAACGCACCTTGATGTGGAGATTCGTCCGTATGGATGTCACCCCCGTCGCCGATCCTCGCCCCTCGACCGCCGCGAAGGCGGCGAGCCGGCCGGCGCGTCCCAAGGACATGAGGATCGAGAGCCTCAGGGGCCTGGCGCTGATCCTGATGGTCGCGGGGCACGTGATCGGGGACTCGCCCGAGTCGGGGATGAAGGTGGCCGACGACTCGGGCTACCGCTACTTCTACTTCTCGCTGTCCTACCTGCGGATGCCGCTGTTCACGGCGATCTCGGGGTTCGTGTACTCGCTGGCGCCGGCGTCGCGGGACGCGGCGGGCCGCTTCGTCGTCGGCAAGGCGCGGCGGATCCTCCTGCCGTTCGCGACGGTGCTGACGGCCCAGTTCCTGATGAGGATGGCGACGCCTGGCGTGAACATGCGGCCCTCGCTGTCCGACCTGCCGGCGGCCTACCTCTACGGGATCGACCAGTTCTGGTTCCTCCAGTCGATCTTCGCGATCTTCCTGGTGGTCGGGGCGCTGGACTGCGTGGGGGGGCTCCGGACGTTCCCCCGGTGGGCGGCGGCCCTGCTGTTCTCGCTGGCGTTGTATCGCCTGCCGATCCCCGTGCCGCACGTGTTCTCGCTGAACGGGGCGGTCTGGCTGCTGCCGTTCTTCCTCCTGGGCTGCGGGGTCAAGCGATTCCCCGAGAAGCTGTTCCACCCGGCGACGCTGGCCTTCGCCGCCGCGTGCCTGGCGGTCGGGATCGCCGCCCAGCAGGCGGCGTGGTTCTCCTGGCTGTCGGTCTCCGAGATCCGGGCCTGGATGGTCCCCGCGCTCGTGGGGCTGACGGGGAACCTGCTGCTGTTCCGCTACTTCCCGGTCGTCCCGGCGCTGGCCTTCGTGGGCGCCCACGCCTACACCGCCTACCTGCTCCACGTCTTCTTCACGGCGGGCTCGCGGATCGCGCTGTACCGGGCCGGGATCGATTACCACCCGATCATCTTCGTCGTCGGGGTCGCGGCGGGGGTCGGGATGCCGATCCTCGTGGAGCCGTTGATCGCGAAGTCCAGGCTCCTGCGGCGGGCGGTCCTCGGCCTTCGCTGAGGTCCGCCCGCCGGGGCTCGCTCCGGTCGATCACGCCTGGGCGGGCGGGGTCGGGCCGCCGGTGACCGGCGGGGGCGGGGCGTAGTCGCCGCCGCGGGGGATGGCGTTGAACTGGTCGGCGCCGATGATCGTGATCATGGCGTCGACCAGGTTGATCTCGGCGGCGACGGGCGACGACACCCAGTGCCGCTGGCCGCCGGCGTAGTGGGCCAGCTCGCCGGTCTGGTTGTTCTTCAGGAACATCCCGTCCACGAAGTAGTCGGCCCCCTTCTCGACGGCCTTGTACTGCGCCGAGGAGACGGCGATCAGGTCCTCCGCCGAGATGCCGAGCCGGGCGGCGACCGGCGACGACACGACGCGGAGCTTGCTCCCCTCATAGCGGGCCATCTCGCCCGATTCCTGGTCCTGGAGGTAGACCCCCTCCGGGAAGTAGTCCTTCCCCCGGGCCACGCCGTCGAACTGGGACGGGCTGATGACGACGATCTGGCTCGGCTGGAGCTTCATCCGGGCGGCGACCGGCACGGAGATCCAGTGCCTTTCGCCCGCCTGATAGATGTTGATCTCGCCGGTCCGCTGGTTCTGGATCAGCAGGTTCTCGGGGAAGTAGTCGTCTCCCTTGGGGGTGTTGCCGTACTGCGCCGCCGGGATGGTGGCCACGGCGTCCACGCCGATCCCCAGGTACGTCGACACGGGAGTCGAGACGACGTGGAACTTGCCGGCGGAGAACCGGCTGATCTCCCCCGTCTGGTCGCTGCGGACGAAGATCCCCTCGGGGTAGTAGTCCGGCCCCTTCGGCACGGCCTGGAAGTCGTCGGTCGACACGGCCTTGGTCTTCTCGACCGTCAGCCCCATCTTCTCGGCGACCGGCGGCGAGATCAGCCCGCGCTTGCCCTGGCTGTAATACCCCAGCTCGCCCGTCTGCTCGTCCCGCAGCACGGTCCCGTCCGGGAACGTCGGGGCGGGCTTCGACGGCGTCGTGGGCTTCGTCGGCTCGGCCGGCGTCGTGGGCTTCGAAGGCTCGGCCGGCGTGGTCGGCTTCGAAGGCGTGGTCGGGGTCGGCGTCGTGGGCTTCGACGGCGTGGTCGGCGTCGTGGGCTTCGTCGGCGCGCCGGGCTTCGGCGTCTGGGGGGTGGGGCCGCCGGGGCGGGTGATGTCGGTCCACTGGCCGGGGTTGTTGGGCCGGCCGGGTTGGGTCGGCTTCGTCGGCTGGGCCGGGGTGGCGGGCTGGTTCGGCGTCGCCGGGTTGGCGGGCGTGGGGTTGGCCGCGGCGGGGGGCGTCGACGCCTGGGGCGGCGTCGTCGGCGCGGTCGACTGCGGGGGCGCCTGCGCGGCCGGCGGGTTGGCCGCCGGGACGGTGACGGTCGGGTTGCTGTTGGAGTGGGAGGCCGGGCCGCCGACGTTGAAGGTCGGGGTGACGTTGATGACGGGGTTGATGTTCACCCGGAACCCGCCGCGCATGCGCATGGCGCCCATGGAGGCGAGCCGCGCGGCGGCCTGCTCCTGGCGGGCGGCCATCATGGCGGCGCGGCGCTGGGCCTGCGCCTCGAAGCGTTCCGCCATCCCCGGGCCCTGCTGGCGGACCAGCGGGACCGCCTGCCTGGGCCGGAACGCCCGGGCCGTCGACAGCAGGAGCCGACCCTCCAGGTCTTCCAGGGACGTCAGGAACTCGACCTTGCGACGCTTGGCTTTGCGGGCGTGGCCGCCCGCAAGTTCTTCGTGCGACATGACTTCCTCGCCCTCTCGGCTCCCAGCGTCCCCGGGCGCGAACCCCGTCGGGCCGACGTCGCGACCCTTCCGACCGACTCCATCGGCAAATCCGCGCCCAAGCCTGTCCCAATCACCATCGGCGGACGAACCCCTATCCTTGACAGATTCCCTCCCATCCCACCGATGATTCCCGGCGATGACGTCGCCGAGCGACAACCCCCGAGTTGGCTTCGTTCGCGCGCGCCTCGGCCGGAACATATGACACATCTCATTCGTGATTAACGTTTTAAGCCGAACAGTCTTGGCTTCGTTCGTCGAAATCGATGTGGTTATCCGCCCCGGACTGAAACTGGGAGGCGGAAAGACGTCACCTCTCCCGTCAGGGAGGGCCCGCCGCGCCAGCGGCGGGTGAGGGCCGGCGCGCTTCGAGAATCTCGCCGGCCGCGTGGACCATGCACCGGCGCGATCCCCGAAATCCAGCGGCCCTCACCCGGCCCTTCGGGCCACCCTCTCCCGGCGGGAGAGGGGACGCGCGTTTCACGCTCGATGAGCAAGCGCGCGGACGCCACGGGTCACGCGTGTTGGGGGGTCTCCTCCCAATCCGACCGGCCTTCGATCGGCTTCCTCGATCCTCGCGACTTGTCAAAGAACGATACGATCACTGGCATGGTCACCGGAGCGGGGCGGGGGATTTCAGGAATCCGGGCGACTTTCGAAAGAAAAAGCCGCGAGCCCCGATCACCCCGGCCGGAAGGCCCCCGCGCGGGCGATCACGCCGGGCTCGTCGAGGGGGTTGGCGGGATGCTGGGAGAGGCTATACGCGGCCTCGACGCGGATCGGGGCACCCATGCCGGCGTCGGCGTTGTGGAAGTAGAATTGGCCGGTCCGGAGCCTGGCGACGTCCTCGCCCGATCCCCCTTTCAGGCGGATCATGTTCTTCACCGTCTCGATGGCGCTGGGGGAGTTCATCTTGCCGTAGACGTGCGTGGAGCAGTTGCTCGCCAGCCGGTGGTCGACGTCCTTGGGGTTCTGGGTGGCGAAGACCAGGCCCAGGTGGTACTTCCTCGCCTGCGCGCCGAGGCGCAGGAGGCTCTCGCGGCATGTCGAGGCCTGCTGGGAGGGGATGAAGTCCTTGGCCTCGTCGATCACCAGGAGGCCCCGCAGCGGCCGGCCGCCGGGGTCGGGGTTCTTCTTGATCCAGGAGAACAGCGTCATCGCGAGCTGGTTCAGGAACGCCCGTTGCGCGTCCAGCGACCCCAGGCCGACCAGGCTGATCACCGACACCCGCGCCGGAAGGTCGGGCGACGACGGGCCGAATAGCAGGGCGGGGTCGAACGGCGTGCCGCGCGACCTCAGCAGCGGATCGATCTCGCGCGCCGCGCGTAGGAGGTTGGCCATATCCTCGGCGTACTTCGCCGCCTTCGTCACCCCCAGACTCGCCTCCGGGGGGAGGTCGCCCAGGACCTCGATCAGGTCGTCCATCCCCCGGCCGCCGCGCGAGGCCATGTAGCGGAGCGTCCCCGAGAGGATCGCGCGCTTCATGTCCGCGGCCTGCCCCTTCGACTTCACGACGATCGGGGCGAGGGCCTCGCAGGCGGCGTCGACCGCGGCATCCAGTTCCTCGCGGTCGCCGACCAGCGCGGCGAGGTCCGGCAACGGCTCGAACCAGAGCGGGTTGCCCTCGGCGCGGTTGGGGGTCCAGACGACGACGCGGCCCGGGACGTGGTAGCGATCGGCCTTCTCCGCGTCGCCGTCCCCCCACCTGTCCGGCGGCGACTCCCAGCGATCGCCCAGCGTCGCCAGGTCGTTGGCGCAATCGACCACGATCGACGGCACCCCCACCAGCGCGGCCTCCTCCACCAGCCGCCGCAGGAACATCGTCTTGCCCGACCCGGCCCCCGCCATCACCAACGTATGCCTCTTCAAGAACCGGACCGGCAGTGTCACCGGCCCATGCGCCGTCCCGCCCGTCAACCGACGGCCGAGCGGGACGACGGGCTCGACCCCCGCCTCCGGGGGCGCGGGCGGGGGCGGCGTGACGAGCATGTTCCCATTCGTCGAGGGCGTCGGGACGGGGGAGGGTGGGGCCTTCGGCTCCGGCGTGGACGTGGGGGCGGCGGCCGTGAAATCCGGCCCGACGATCCCGCGGATCAGCGGCAGGCCGGACGCGGGCCTCCGGGCGCGGAGCCAGGGGAGGAAGTCGGGGTCGTTGCGACCGCGCAGCACGTTCAGGGCATGCAGCGCGCGCAGGTCGTCCGCGGCCGGTTCCACGAAGACGCCGCCGAGCGACTCGAATTGCGTCGTCAGCTCGGCCGTCTTCGCCCCGCCCGGGGCGGGGATCGACCGCACGATCGCCAGCCGCCGGAACTTCAGGCGACGGTCGATGCCCGAGGTCGTCAGCGCTGCGGTCAGGCGATTCTGATAGGCCTTGGCGTTCGAGTGCTGGATGCCGCGGACGCAATAATGGTCCTCGCGATCGTTCTCCTTGCGGAAGATCCGCCGCAACCGGGCGTGCAGCGGCGCCGTCTTCGCCCCCCCGGTGAACCGCGCGTCGACGGTGGCGTCCACGTCGTCCGACTCGCCCGATTCATGAGCCAGGCAGGCCAGCCCCGACCGCAGCAGCGGCGCCAGCCGGTCATCGTCGTGCTCTTCATCCAGGATCCACGCCGGATCCGCCTGGCCGCGGAGCGATGCGAACTCGCGGTCCAGCCGATCCAACGCCGGCTGAGCCGAAGTCGGCGCCTCTTCAGGTCCGGCGGGGGTTCCGAAGTCCTCGAGGACCGCGATCCTGCCCGACTTGATGCATCTTTTCACATGCCGATCGCAAGCCATCAACAATTCGCGAGGGCTGTTGGTCACCAGCGACTGGAAGGCATCGGGCCGGAAGGGATAGGTCGGGAACGGATGGGGGATGCCCGCCGAGCCAAATGCGGGGACGAGCCGCCCGGCCGCCATGGCACCGGCGATCTGGGGCGTCCTCAGGACGTTCAACCGACGAGGCTCCTCGAACCGATCGAGGGACGACCGCAGGAAATTGCAGCCGAGGATCCTCCAGGTCGGTTCGTAGCAGGAGATGATCGTGAGCGTCGAGGTCGTGACGTCGCGGAGCGCGCCGAGGCCGCCGCCGATCTCGGCGATGATCCCCTCGGCCGTGGCCGTCTCTTCCGCCAAGGGGCCGCCCTGCCGCTTGGAGTTCAATTCGGCGACGATCGGGTCGAGCTGGTCGAAGGCCAGGACGGCGGGCCCGCTGAGGCTCAGGAACCAGGAGAGAGCCTCGACGATCGATTTCGGCGTCTCCTTCTCCGTGGTGAATCCGTAGACCCTCTTCTCCTCCGGCTCCAGCGCCTGACCCTGGAGCCAGGTCTGGCCCTGGTTCGACGTCGAGAAGTCGTCCGAGTTCATGCAGATGATGGATCGGATGACGTTCTGATACTTCATCGTCTTGTCCGGCCACGCCTTCTTCATGGCCGCGAGTATCTTGTTGATGTCGCCCAGCAGGTCGGTGCTCTTGCGCTCGGCGAGCATCCTGAGGACGTCGGCCACCGGCTTGCTCGGGCCGAACCTCTCGATGATGTTGCCGAGGATCCACCGATACTGCGGCGTGTCGCCCCGGATCTCCTGCTGGAGGGAGTGGACATAGCCTTGCAGGACGTTCGCCCAGAAGTTCCGCGCGTCGGTCAGGTCGACCATGATGAAAGGGTGCTTCCGGCGCGCGGCCTCGCGCCGAAACGCACCGAGGAGGTGTGTCTTCCCCGTGCCTCCGTCGCCCACAACGACCCAGCCCAGGGGAGACCGCCCCCCCCTGGATCGCTCCATGTCGTCGAGCTTCCGGGCGAACTCCGACCGGATCTCGGCGTGGAGATCGGCAACATCGGACGCCGGCTCGGTCCAGACGTCGTCGAGCCCATGGATCCAGTCGAAGTCGGCTTTCCGCAGCGCCTCGAGTTCGTTCACGACCCGCGACCTCCCATGTAGATGATGTACCGCTCCTCGCCCGTGGGGGTGCGGAAGACCGCCTCTCGATCCTCGTCGTTGATCTCGCGGGGATCGTTCAGGCGATAAAGCGCCGCCTCGCCCCGGACCTGGATGTCCATGAGCTCGCGGTCGAGCGCCTCGCGGGGGACGTCCTCAAGGCGGCGGCGGAGGTCGGCGAGGCGGACGCGGACGTTGGGCTGGCCGCCGGAGATGGCGAAGTAGGCGGAGGCGACGCGGGCGGCGATGTCGCCGTCGGACGAGGGGGCGGAGTCGGCGGCGGCGGCCGGCGCGGGGGCCGACCTGGGGGCGGGGGCGAGGAGGTCGGCGAGCGGGACGTCGGCGCGGTCCATGTAGCGCTTCAGGGCGCGGAGGAGGCGGGCGAGGATCCCGGCGGCGGCGGGGGAGCGCGAGGTCAGGTCGGCGTCCAGGTTCGCCGCGATCCAGGCCCAGCCGGCGTCGGCCAGCGTCAGGTGGATCGGCGCGCCTCTACCCTCCGGATTCCTGCGCTTGGATGCCTCGATCAGCCCGGCGGCGGCCAGGCGGTCGCGGGAATCGCGCTTGAGTTCCGGCCTGACGTCCTTGCTCCAGGCCTCGCCGCCGTCGACCGCGAGTCGCCAGAGGGCCAGGGTCTCGGACGGGGTGAGCGTGATGGTCGTCATCGTCGCGTCCTCATCGCGGGGGGGCGGCCCGTCGCACCGCGACCACGTCGCGGATCTTCTCGACGGCGAGGCCGACGTCGGCGACGACCTCGTCCTCGGGCAGGCGGAGCACCAGGTAGCCGCTGATCGTCAATTCGTAGTCGCGGTTGCGGTCGCCGGAGAAGGCCCGCTCGTCGCGGTGGAAGTAGTAGCCGTCGACCTCGACGACCACCTTCCCCTCCTCCCAGACGAGGTCGACGAGCGGACGCGTCCTCCTCGCGGTCTCGACGCGGACGTTGTATCGGAACAGCCCGGCGAGGTCGGCGTCGCGCCCCAGGCGCTCGGCCAGCAGCTTCTCGCCGCCGCTCATCGGGTTCGGCCGGCCGATCAGCGGCGAGATCCGGGCGCCCGGGCGCGGGGCCGGGGGCTCCTCGGCCTTCGCGGGCGCCGCCGTTCGAACATAGGTCGCGTCGAAGGCGACGGCGTCCAGCTCGGCCGAGCCCGCCAGCGAGTCGGGGGCCACGACCAGCACCCGCGCCGGGGCCTCGCGGGCGAGCCACTCCGCGGCCCTCGCCAGGCCCAGGAGCGCGCCGGAGGGCGGCGCGGCGTCGTCGGCGGCCAGGGCCACGGCCAGCGGCGCGGCGTCGATCGCCCGCGCCAGGCGTCGCGCGGAATCCGAGGCCGTCCAGCCGCGGGGCAGGGGGGGCCGACCCCGCTCGCAGAGCGCCGCGGCCGACTTCCGCCAGGCCGAGGCCGCCCCGTCGTCGTCGGGCCAGTCCGGCCACGTCGCCAGGGCCAGCTCGGCGAGCCTCCCCAGCACGTCGTCGATCAGCGAGGTCAGCCGCGGCAGGCGATCGTACCGGATCGACACGACCCGGAAGTTCTCGGCCGTGGCCCGCTCCTCCAGCGCCGCGAGCACGACGCCGGGGCCGTCGCCGACGAACACCGCCCGCGCGGCCCCCGTGGGAGGGAGGGCCAGCCGATCAAGCTCGTCCGCGGCCAGGGTTGGCATCGCTCGCATCCGGGGAGAGGTCGGCGTCAAGGTTCTCGATCACGCCGATCCTAACCCGGCCCGCCCACGATTGCCACGACCTAACGATGGATGGATAGGCCCAAGGTATCCGCTGGGCCACCTCCGGCCCGCCTTGCCGTGGCGTCCGGGGCGCGCGATGTCGCATTTATGCATCATCCACGGTCAGCATCGAGAATTCATGTATCTTGCACGCTCGCTCAATGGCGGCGGGGGTCGCGGCTCCGACAGTCGCGCGGATCCGGTCCCCGTCAATGGCAATAGAGGACAATAGAATGCGTTTCAAGGACGTCGTGATTCGTGGTTCGGCGCTTTTGTTGATGGGTGTCGCGATGGCCGGCGGGTCGGCCCGCGCGGGCGCCGTCGTCTATAGCAACGATTTCCAGACCAACACCGCGGGCTTCAGCAGCTCGAGCCGGACGACCCTCCCGACCACGGCCGACCCCACGGCGCCGACGTCGCGATACCTCGGACGGTTCGGCACCGGCAACGTCACGCTGGGCCTGACCGGGCTGACGGCCGGGCAGATGTACGCGGTCCGTTTCGACCTGTTCCTCGGGGCGACCTGGGACGGCTCCTTCGGCAACAGCGCCGGCCCCGACGTCTTCAGGCTGACGGCCGGGAGCAACACCCTGGTCGACGCGTCGTTCGGCTACGCGACGAGCGAGATCAACGGCGTGCAGCCCCTGCGGCAGAGCTACTCGGACGAGACCCCGGTCAACGGCGATCCGTACACCGCCGCGTTTTACGGGCGGACGGGCGCGGACGTCAATTATTTCTCCAGCACCCTGCGCGACAATTACTCCATCTACTATTTCGGCCACGGCGCGGGCAATCCCATCCTGACCTTCATCGCGAACGGCGCGACCGAGACGCTGACGTTCTCGGGGCTGAGCCTCCAGAGCTCGAGCGACGAGTTCTGGGCCATCGACAACGTGTCGGTCACCGCCGTCCCCGAGCCGTCGTCGATCGCGCTGTCGCTGATCGGCCTGGCCGCCGCCGGCCTCTACGGCCGCCGCCGCGCCCGCGGCTGATCCGAGCGGCCCCGATACTCTCGCGACCAAGCCCCCCGCCGGGGCCGATCCGCCAAGTTCGCGGTTCGGCCCCGGCGTCGTCGCGCGCCCATCGCCCCACCTCCGGAGCCGGCGGCACCCGCGGAGGGTGATCCGGAGAGACACCGTCGCCCTTCTTGTGACGTCCGGGCGGCGCGGCGTTGCAAATACTCAACGTTCAACATTGACCACAAGGATTCATGTATATTCCACACCCGGCACTCGGCGGGCGGATTCGCGGTCCCGGCGGTCGCGCGGGGCCAGGCTCCGTCAACATTGACAGGAGACCTTGGATATGCGCCTCAAGGACGTCATGATTCGTGGTCCGGCGATTTTGTTGATGGGTGTCGTGATGGCCGGCGGGGCGGCCCGCGCGGCGGGGGTCGTCTATAGCAACGACTTCGAGACCAACACGAACGGGTTCGACAGGACCGAGACGTTCGCCCTGCCGTCCACCGGCAACCCCGCGACGCCGCTGTCGACGTTCCTCGGCCGGTTCGGCAACGACACCGCCACGCTGAGCCTGTCCGGGCTGACGGCCGGGCGGGCCTACGAGGTCCGGTTCGACCTGTTCATCGGGGCGACCTGGGACGGCAACTACCCGGGCTGGGGCGGCCCCGACGTCTTCAGGCTGACGGCCGGGGCCACCCCCCTGGTCGACGCGACCTTCGGCCACAGCCCGGCCCCCGGCGACCCGCTCTTGCTGCAGAGCTATTCCGACGCGACCCCGCTCGGCGGCCCCGCGTACGCCGCCGCCTATCCCGGCAGGACCGGCGCGGACGTCGACTATTTCTCCCCCAACACCATCTTCGAAAATTACTCCATCTATTATTTCGGCCACGGGGCGGGCAATCCCTACCTGACCTTCATCGCGTCGGGCGCGACCGAGACGCTGACGTTCCAGGGCCTGAACCTCCAGGGCGTGGGCGACGAGTTCTGGGCCATCGACAACGTGGCGGTCTCGGCCGTTCCGGAGCCGTCGTCGATCGCGCTGTCGCTGATCGGCCTGGCCGCCGCCGGGCTGTACGGCCGCCGTCGGGCCCGCGGCTGATCCGCCCGGCGTTTGACGCGGGCCGACGCGACCTGGAAAATACCGTCGGGGGGCATCCTGTCGCCACGTCCCTGGGGGCGCGGCCGGCGGGGGCCCCCGTGATGCGTTTCCTCCGCGTCGACCGCCCCACTCGGGGCCGGGAGGCCGCGATGCCGACATGGTCGAAGATCGGCGGTTGGTCGGTCGCGGGCTTCCTCGCGCTGCTGGCGGCGTTGAATCTCCCGGTTCGAAGCGAACTCGGCCATAGTTGCGTCATCTGTCGCCTGAACCGGGTGGATTCGAAGCTCTCCTACTTCACCCGATCCGCCTACCACCCGACCGAATGCAGCCGATGGTACGCGGAGCACGTCGAACCGTCGCACGCGCACGCCTGGGCACGATGGCCATGCGAGCGGGTAATGAACCTGCTCGGCGGGCGGATGGGATTCGGCTGCGGTTTCGGTCATCCGATCCATACGCTGCCGTCACGCAGCCAGATGCGGGTCTATCAACACTTCGAGGATCCGCTCGAAGCCAAGCGGCTGTTCGAGGGCCTCGCCGCCGCGAGGCCTCGCGAAGGTCGGGCCGACGAACGCGGCGTCGACCACGCTCGCAACGTCGTCGAAGCTCTCATGGTCTGGGAAACCCGGGGGTTCGCCGGCACCTGGGATGAATGGTGGGCCGGCTTCCTGGCCAAACCTCCCGAACAGCGCTCGGACTACGCGTACTGGCTGATCTCCGACCCCGGCATCAACTTCGACGAATGGCGGAGGCGGGAGGAGACGCGGGCCGACTGACGCCGGCGCGGCCCGACGACGCCTGGGATCGGCCCGGCCGAGCGTGTATCATCGCCACGGCGAGGGGCGCGGGAGTCGCCTCGGGAGGAACCGGACGCGGAAGGTGTCGCGATGAGAACTTGGCGAGCGGCGTTGTGGCTGGGGCTGGTCGCCTCGGCCGGGGTGGTCGGGGCGAAGGGCGGCGACTGGACCGCGCCGGATCGGCCCCTGACGGCGAGCTGGATCTGGCTCGACCAGGAGGCCGAGAACCCCTACAACCAGACGATCCTGGCGAGGAAGGAGTTCACCGCCGACCTGCCGATGCGCGGGCGCATCCGCGTCACCGCCGACAGCTTCTACCGGCTCTCCATCAACGGCCGTTGGGTCAACGACGGCCCCGGCCGGGCCTGGCCGGAACACTTCCAGTACGACGACTTCGACGTCACCGCCTACCTGCGCGACGGCGTCAACGAGATCTCCGTCGTCGCCCGCTACTACGGCGTGGGGGACTTCCACCTGGTGCCGAAGCGCCCGGGGCTGCTCGTCCAGCTCGACCTGCGCCAGGCCGACGAGCGGACGGTGACCGTCGCGAGCGACGAGACGTGGCGGGTCGCCCCGGCCGAGGGCTGGATCCGCAACACGCCCAAGGTCAGCATCCAGATGGAGCCGGCCGAGTGGTACGACGCCACCCAGGAGGCCGAGCCCAGGTACGCGCCGGCGAAGGTGATCGCGGCCGTCGACGGCGGCCCGTGGAAGGGGCTGAACCCCCGAGACGTGGCGCTGATGACCCGCCAGCCGTTCGCCTTCCGCACCTTCCTGGGGGCGAACGTCGTCCGGGCCGACGGCTGGAACTTCTGCTTCCCCGCCGCGCGGCTGGCCCACCCCGGGCTGATCGAGGCCAACCGCGTCGTGAGCATGGCGGGGGGCGTGGCGACCCTGATCGTCAACGACGCCCCGTGCGAGGTCCGCGTCCAGGACGAGGGGGTCGACGTGGCGATCGACGGCGCCCGCGCGGCCGACGGCGTCTTCAAGCTGGCGGCCGGCGAGCACCTGCTGCTGGGCCTGGTCCGCGACATCTACGGCCACGAGAAGGAGAAGGCCGTCCGGTTCCTCGGACCGAAGGGCTTCCGGCTGGCGAACCCGGCCGGCGACGACCCGTCGAACCCGTTCTGCTACCTCGCCTTCCCCGAATATGACATCGTCCAGGACGACCTGGTCTGGCCCGACCTGGAGCTGCGTCCCGACGCCGCGAAGGCCAGGAAGGGCTACGACGCCGACCGGGCCCGGCTGCTCGCCGCGATCAAGTCGGCCGACGACCTGAAGGCCGAGTTCGGCGACCGGATCAGGCGACTGCCGTTCGACGAGATGTTCGTGCAGGACTCGTACTGGCAGTTCACCGGCCGGAAGGTCGTCGCCAAGGCGCCCGAGGAATTGATCGTCCGGCCGTTCGCCCTGACCCACGAGTCCCCCGAGGCGACCGTCGTCCGCCCCAGCCCCGACGGCGACGTGGAACTGCTGTACGACCTCGGCCTGCAGAACGTCGGCTACTACGACTTCGAGCTGACGGCCGACGCCGGGGTGGTCGTGGACGTCCACGGCGTGGAGTACATCGCGCCCGACGGCCGGGTCCAGTTCCCCGGCGGCAACCGCAACGGCATGCGCTACATCACCAAGCGGGGCGTGAACCGGTTCACCTCGCTGAAGCGGCGGTCGGGCCGATACATCTTCATCACCCTGCGCAACCAGAAGACGCCGGCGGCCATCCGCAACTTCCGGCTGATCGAGTCGACCTACCCGGTGGATCAGGGGGGGAGCTTCGCGTGCAGCGACTCGCGGCTGGACCGCATCTGGTTCATCTCCACGCGGACGCTCAAGCTCTGCATGGAGGACACGTTCACCGACTGCCCGCTGTACGAGCAGACGCACTGGGTCGGCGACGCGCGCAACGAGTCGCTCCTGGCCTTCCAGGTCTTCGGCGCGGCGGATCTGGCCCGGCGCTGCATCCGGATCTCGGCGGAGTCGCTGGGGCGGTACCCGATCGTCGGCAGCCAGACGCCGTCGTCTTGGGACGCGCTGATCCCCGCGTGGAGCTTCCTGTGGGGGCTCTCCATCTGGGACTACTACTGGTACACCGGCGACCTGGAGGCCCTCCGCGAGTTCCACCCGGCCGCGATCAGGAACCTGGAGGGGGCCGAGAAGTTCATCAACGCCGACGGCCTGATGAGCGCCCCGTTCTGGAACTTCTTCGACTGGTCGGGCATCGACCAGAACCGCCGGACGGTCGTCCACAACAGCCTGTTCTTCATCGGCGCGATCGACGCGGCGTTGAAGTCGGCCGAGGCGCTGGGCGACCATTCGCGCGACGACTGGCTGAAGGCGACCCGCGCCCGGCTGGTGAAGGGGGTGAACGCCCTGTGGGACCAACGGAAGGGCGCCTACCCGGACTCGGTGCATGACGACGGCAAGGTCAGCGACTCGACCAGCCAGCACACCAGCTTCCTGGCGATCCTCTTCGACGCGATCGACCCGGCGAACCGGGAGGCTGCGGCGCGGAACGTCCTGACGCCGCCGGAGGGGATGGTGCACGTCGGCTCGCCGTTCGCGGCGCTCTACCACTACGGGGCGATGGAGGCCCTGGGCCGCGACGACGCGATCATCGCGGAGATCTACAAGAACTACCTCCCCATGCTGGAGGCCGGGGCCACGACGGTCTGGGAGAGCTTCGCCAGCGGGACGACCGGCGGCGGGGGCTTCCCGACCCGCAGCCACGCGCACGCCTGGTCGTCCGCCCCCAACCTCTACCTGCCGCGGATCATCCTGGGGATCCGGCCGACGGCCGCGGGGTCGTCGGCCTTCGAGATCAACCCCCGCCCGTCCGGCCTGACCTGGGCGCGGGGGGCGGTCGTCACGCCGAAGGGGAAGGTCTCCGTGTCGTGGAAGGTGGACGAGGACGGGACGCTGGCGATCGAGGCGACGGCCCCCGAGGGGGTGGCGCTCACCTTCGCCCGCAACCCGGAGACGGCCGGCCAGGCCGTCACCTTCAACGGCCGGCCCGTCTCCCCCTGACCCACCGGCGTCGCGCGACGGACGCCGCCAGGCCGGCCGCCGCCGCGACGCCCAGCATCACGATCCCGGCCGGCTCGGGCGTCGGGCTGGCCGGGGCGAACGCGCGGGCGTCGCCGGCGAACAGGGACGCGCCCCCGGCGCCGATGTCGATCGTCCCGGTCCCCTTCAGGGCGGCCGCGATCAGGGCGCCGCTGAGCTGGCCGTTGTCGAAGGCGACGGCCGCGTGGGGCGCCAGGATCGTGCCCGCCCAGCCCACGTTGGCGAGCTTCAGCGAGGTCGCGTCGACGAAGTTCCACAGGACGTTCGACGCCGTGATCCCGCCGGCGAGCTGCACCTGCATGTTGCTGAACGACGCCGAATCGCCCAGCACGTTGACGATCACCGTCGAGCCGGACTGGCCGGCGACCCGCACCCCCTTGCCGCGCAGGGCCGACGCGTCGACGTCCACGACCTGGAGACCCTTGCCGTCCGTCGCGCCGAGGCTGTACCAGTAGTAGCCGTCGTAGGACGCCTTCGCGTTGGCGTCGCCGTACTGCGCCAGGGAGAAGCCCTCAAGGTAAGCCTGGGCCGACGTGAAGTCGACCGGCAGGACGTCCACGTCCCCCTTGACCCCGCCCGGCGCCCAGACGTTCCTGGTCGAGGCCTTGCCGCCGACGTAGGCCGTCCCGCTCCCCAGGCTCCCGCCATGCCAGGAGAGGTCGCCGCCGACCACCAGGCCCGCCGCGTCGGAGCCCCGGATCGACATGTTGTTGATGGTCGCGGATCCGCCGGCGGCGATCGCGCCGTTCGAGCTGGCGTTGTTGCGCGTCAGATTCCCGAATACGAACTCGCCATACCCCCCGGCGGCCCCCAGGGGCCCGGCCCTGGCCGTCGAGGGGATGAGGAGGCAGGCGAGCGCGGCCGCGAGCGCGGACTTCCCGATCGATCCGGAAGGCATGTTTGGTTCCCTCGGACATGGTGACGCCCCCGATGGGCGTCGATGGCTCCGCGAACCCGTCGTCGTCGGCGGATCAGCTCGCGGATGTTCCTGAAGAAACCTTAGGCCGGCGATCGGGCGGGCGCAGGCGCGCGGCGATCTCTCAACGCGGCGGCCCGCGCGTCGGGCGTGGCGCGCGTCCGCGGCCGGGGGACGGCCCTCGGAGTTGGGGGATCGCGACGGCTCATGACCGGCGCGCCATCCGAATCGAGCGTGGAACGCGCGTGTCGCGTCACCGCCGGGGTCGGCGCCTTTCCAGCGGGTCGAGGACGATGTCGAGGCAATCCACGTCGGCGAGGCCGACCTCCGCGGCGAGGGAGACGACGTTCGACCCGGCCTTGAGGGGTAGGCGGGCGAAGGCGTTGGACCATCGCTCGCCCGAGTCGGGCAGGGAGACAGGCGCGGCGGGGCGGCCGTCGACCGTCACGCTCAGCCGCGGCCCCCCGCCCGGGGCGGGGTCGGCGTGGTACCGGATCGAGGCGACGTACACGCCGGGATCGTCGACCTCGACCTGGAAGCTGACGACGGCCTTCGAGTCGGGCAGGTTCACCTTGAAGCCGCCCGAGCAGGCGGGATCGTCGAACCCGCGCGCGCGGCCTTCGAGCCCCGCCGCCTCGGCCTCCAGCCGCAGCCGCCCGGGCTCGCCGGCGGGGAGGGGGATGGGCCGGTCGGGCGGGATCGGCCGCCCGAACGCGGGGGCGCCGTCCTCGCCCCAGGAGAACGGCTGCGCGCGGATCGACCGCGACCAGCCCGAGCCGGGCTTCTTGGCCGCGTGGAAGACGATCCAATCCTGCGAGCCGTCGGGCGACTTCGTGAACGAACAATGCCCCGGCGCGACGACGCCGTCGCCGCTCTCGAACACCGGGCGGGGGGACTTCGTCCACGACTTCGGGTCCAGCGGGTCCGCGCCGGGCTCCAGCGACAGCAGGCCCAGGCAATAGAAGTCGCTCCAGCTCCCGGCGGCGGAGTAGACCAGGAACGTCTTGCCGTCGCGCTGGAGCGCCTGGGGGCCCTCGTTGATGGTCGGCGGGCCGGCGGCCTTCTCCCAGTCGAGCGTCGGCCGCGACAGCTCCACGCGCGGGCCGGAGATCGTCCGCGGGTCGCTCATCGGCGCGATGTAGATCCGCTGGTCGACGTTCTCGAAGCCTTCCCAGCCCGACCAGACGTAGTAGAGGCGTTCGTCGTCCCCCTCGCCCATGACGAGGACGGTGCCGTCGATGGCCCAGCGGTCGGCCTCGCGATCGGCGACCTTCCCTTTCAGGAGGAACTTGCCCTCGAACGGGTCGGGGGAGGGGTTCTCCAGGACGTACATGCGATGCCTGGCGTTGTCGCCGTCGTCGGCCGCGACGTGGATGTACCACTTGCCCTTCAGGAAGTGGAGTTCCGGCGCCCAGAGGTTGCGGCTGAACGGCGTGCCGGCCAGGGGCCGCCAGGCGACGATCGCCTCGCCCCCCCCCAGCGCCGAGATCGTCCGCGACCGCCGCAGCGTCACGTCGCCGCCGGTGGTGTAGACGGCGTAGTACCAGCCGTCGGAGTGCCTGTGGACCCACGGGTCGGCCCCGTTCGGGGCGACGACGTTGTAGAAATCGCCGACTTCCTCCGCGCCGGCTCGCGCGACGAGCACCGTCGCGGCGACGAGCAGCATCCCCAGACTTCGTCTCATGCCATCCTCCTCCGACTCCGATCCGCCCCCCATCATGCCCGCCGGGCCGGCGGATGTGAAGCGCCGCGCCCGGCCGGAAACCCGCGCCCGCCGGTGAGATTTCCGGACGCGCCGGGCGGTTCGCGACCGGTAGATTGTGGAGGGGACGAGATCGAGGCCGGCGGGGGTCGGGGATGGGCGGGAGGCCGACGGACGCGACGCATCGGCGGATCCGGGCGCTATACGCGACGGGTCCGCTGGGGGCGCTGGGGGACTCGGAGCTGCTGAGGCGGTTCGCGACGGGCGAGGGGCTCGAACGCGAGGACGCCTTCGCGGTCCTGGCGCGCCGGCACGGGCCGATGGTCCTGTCGACCTGCCGGCGCATGCTGGGGGGCGACCGCGCGACGGCCGACGACGCCTTCCAGGCCGTGTTCCTGGTCCTCGCCCGCAAGGCCGGCTCGCTGCGGCGGCCCGACGACCTGCGGCCCTGGCTCTACGGCGTCGCGGTGAAGGCCGGCAAGGAGGCCCGCCGCCGCGCCGCGCGGATCCACGCCCGGGAAGGGGGGACGCTCGACGACCTCCCCGCGCCCGGGGCCGACGCCGACCTGTTCGACCTCCGCGCGGCGATCGACGAGGAGCTGGAGCGGTTGCCGACGCGGTATCGCGAGCCGATCCTGCTGTGCGAGCTGGAGGGCGCCTCGCGCCGCGACGCCGCCGAGCGCCTGGGCCTGGCCGAGGGGACGCTCTCCAGCCGCCTCGCCCGCGGGAGGTCGCTGCTGCGCGAGCGCCTGGCGCGTCGCGGCCTGGCCGTGGGGGCCCTCGGCGCCGCGCTCGCGCCCCCGGCCTCCGGGGCCGCCGCGCTGGCCGACGCCGCCATCCGGCTCGCGATCGCTTCACCATCCCCGCCCGGCGCGCCCGAGACGGCCTCGGCGGCCGCGGCCGTCGCCGAAGGAGTCCTCGCCATGCTCGCCGCCGCCAAGTTCCAAGCCCTCGCCACCACCGCCGCCGCGCTCGGGCTGCTGGTCCTCACCGCCGGCCTCGCCCGGGGCCTGACCGGGAGCGCGCACGACCCGGATGCCGCCGCGCGGGCCGAAAGGCCCGAAGCCGGGGCGAAGCCGGGCGACCCGCGGATTCGCGGCGTGGTGGTCGACGAGGACGGCCGGCCGCTCGCGGGCGCGGAGGTGCGGCTCGATCCCTTCACCCCGCGGGAGGTCCTCACGACGACCGGCGCGGACGGCTCCTATGCGATGACGGCGCCGGGCCCGGACGTCGAGGGCCGGATGATCCTCGCCCGAGCTGGCGACGGCCGACGACTCGGGACCTTCACCTACGGCTACAAACTGAGCCCGGCCGAGGCCGAGGCCCCGATCCGGATCGTCGTGGGGCCCGCGAGGGAGGTCCTCGTCCGCGTGGCCGACGCGGCCGGCAAGCCCGTCGCGGGCGCGATGGTCGAGGCGGCGGGCGACCATTACGCCCTGGCGAGCGCGACGAGCGACGCCGCCGGAGAAGCCCGGATCGCCGTCCCGGCCGATCGCCGCGTCCAGTGGATCGTGGCGAGGAAGTCGGCCGTCGGCTGCGACTACGCGGAGTTCGGCAACTTCGACAAGTACCCCGATCGGAGCGAGGGCGTCCGGCCCGCCGCGTTGCCGCCGTTCGTCGCCCTCACGCTCGGCGAGCCCCGGACCGTGAAGATCCGTGCCGTGGACGAGGAGGGCGCGCCGGTCGCGGACTTCCCCTTCTACCTCTGGCTGCTCAAGAAGGACGGGAGGCGGGGTGAAGTCAACTACTGGAGTCGGCTCCATGAGGGGCGGACGGGTCCGGACGGGGTCGCCGTGTTCGACTGGCTCCCCGGCCGGTCGAAGGGCACGCTGACCTTCTGGCCGAATGGCGACGGCATCGCCCATCGCCGGGTGAGCGTCGAGCCGGGCCAGGCCGAGGCCGTCGCCCGGCTGATCCGGAACGTTCCCATCCGGGGCCGGGTTACCCTGCCCGACGGCTCGCCCGCCGGGGGGGTGAAGGTCGAGGCGGACGGCTCGGGCGCCATGGACCACGGCCGGGGGTCGGCCGTCACGGCCGCGGACGGCCGCTACGAGATGGCCGTGCCTCCGGACGAGGTCTACGCCGTGCATGTCGAGGCTCCAGGCCGGGCCGCGACGGCGAGGATGGACGTCGTCGTCCGGCCGGGCCGGCCCGTCGGCGACGTCGACTTCCGCCTCATGGGAGGGACGCTGGTGAAGGGCCGGGTGACCATCGGCCCGGACCATCACCCGGCGGATGGGGTCAACGTCCGGGTCGAGCAGGCGGGACGACTCGACCCGGATGAACATCGCGGGCTGGGCGATTGGGCCGCCCGCGAGGTCAGTTGGTCGATCTTCGCCATGACCGATCACCTGGGCCGATACGAGGCGCGCCTGGCGCCCGGGAAGTACACGCTGCTCTCGCCGAGCTACAGGGAACGGGTGGAGATCGAGGTCGCGGACGAGCCCGAGTTGGTCCGCGACTTCCACCTGCCCCGACCGAATCTGGGGCCGGTCGCCGGCCGCGTCGTCGACCCGGCCGGCAAGCCGGTCGCGGACGCCTCGGTGGAGTTCGCGCCGGTCGCTATCGACGGCGTTCGCGTCTCGGCGACGACCGACGCCGACGGCCAGTTCGCCACCGAACGGCGGCTAGTCCGGACGTTCGTCCGCGCCATGAGCCCCGATGGGGGGCAGGGGGCGCTGGTGGAGATCGACCCCGACGACGCCGAACTCGCCCTGGTCCTGGCCCCCACGGCGACGGCCGCCGGACGCCTGCTCGACGAAAAGGGAGAGCCGGCGCGGCGCGAGAAGCTCCATTGGGGGCGTCGCATCCCGTGCAACGACGACCCGGACGGCCCCCACTACAGCGCCTTCGCGCCCGAGGTCGTCACCGACGACGACGGCCGATTCACGCTGCCGTCGCTGGTCGTCGGCCAGAAGTACGACATCGGCGTGCGGCGCGAAAACCGATTCCCGTCGGCCGGCTTCGTCCGCCCCGAGCGGCCCGGCGCGGTCGAGCTGGGGACGCTGCGGGTCGGGGCCGGCCGGGACGAGGAAGCCTCCGTATTCGGCGACGTCGCGCCGGCCGTCGGGGCCGTCGCCCCGGCGTTCGAGGCGACGACGCTGGACGAGAAGCCGCTGGCGCTGGGGGACTTCGCCGGCAAGTACGTCCTGCTGGACTTCTGGGCGACGTGGTGCGGCCCCTGCGTCAAGGAGATGCCCCACATCCGGGCCGTCCACGACGAATTCGGCGAGGACGACCGCCTGGCGATCGTCGGCCTGAGCCTCGACGATTCGATCGACGCCCTCCGCAGGTTTCAGGCCGAGCGCAAGCTCCCCTGGACCATCGGCCGGCTGGAGGGCGGAGTCCGCTCGGTCCCCAACGCGGCCTACGAATTGCGCTCCATCCCGGCGCTGTTCCTCATCGGCCCGGACGGCAAGATCCTCGCCCGCGGGATGCGCGGGGAGGGGATCAGGGAGGCCGTCGCGAAGGCGCTGGCGGATTCGCGGTAACTAACGGTCGCGGCGGGTCAGTCCTTCGCGGCCTTCAGGTGCCTGTCGAACCAGGCCAGGGCTTCCTCCTGGATGTCCCGGTCGTAGCAGTGGGGCTTGGCCGGGGCGTGGTGGCGGAACAGGTCCGGCGACCCGGCCCAGTCGAACGCCTCGGCGATCTGGCGCGCGGCCTCCCTCTGGCCGAGGGGGGGGAAGAGGATGTCCTCGGTCCCGCCGACGACCATGCAGGCCCTGGGCGCGGCCATCGCGATGAGGTCGGGCACGTCCAGACGATTCCAGACCCCGGGGAGCAGGTTGAAGGTGCCGATCGCGCCGCCGACGTTGTAGGCCTGCTGCGTATCGCCGGTCGTCATCCATCCGACGGAGACGACCGCCTTCACGCGCGGCTCCAGCGCGGCGATCATGTTCGTCCGCCAGCCCCCCCCGGAGAGGCCCGTGCAGCCGATCCGGGCCGGGTCGACTTCCTCGCGGGACAGCAGGTAGTCGACGCAGCGGCTGTCGTCGCCGAAGTTGACGCCCGCCCAGGTGACGCCCGCCCAGTTCAGCTCGCGGACGCCCAGGAAGAGGGACTGCCGGGCGAGGTCGTCGTACTTGGCGAGGGTCGCTTCATCGAGCCTGGCCGGGTCGTAGCCGGCGGGCAGGCCCCCGAGCCCTCGCGGGGCTCGCCGGCCGAAGTGGTAGGCGTCGATGACGATGACCGCGTACCCCTTGGAGGCGTACCAGTCGGCCAGCGCCCTCCCGCCCGAGTACTCTTCGCGGTGCCTGGCGATCGCCGGATGCGCGGGCTCGCCGCTGACGCGATCCGCCCCGAAGAGCATCGGGCCGCCCCACTCGTGCAGGACGAGCAGCGCGGGGGCGGGGAGGGGGACGTTCTTGGGGGTGTAGAAGTAGCCGGGCACCCGGAACCACGGGGTCGTGTTGAACTCGATCGTCTCGCGGACGAAGTCGTCGGTCTCCTCGCGCGCGAGCGTCGCGGCCTTCAGGTCGACGGGGGGCAGGTCGTAGTTGAGGCCGAGACGGAGGCATTCCCGCGCCTGCTCGGCCCATTCCTTGTAGTCGCCGCCGGGATTGGCCTTGCGCCAGGCCTCGGCGTTGAGGTCGAGCGGGCGATGCGCCCGCATCGCCCGGATGGGTCCCTCCAGCGACCCGTAGTCGTTCAGCGGCTTCCGCCCGAGGTCCTCCGCGGTGAAGGCCTCGACCGGCCGAGGCGTCGCCGTCTGTCCGGGGCTCGGCCGCTCGAAGAGCGCGATGATGAAGGACAGCCCGATCATGCCCAGGCCCGCTCGTCTCGTGAACGACGCGATCCGCATGTTCGACCTCGTGAGCGATCATGGTCCCGGATCCCGCGCCGGGCGAGATCATGGAGGGCCGCCGTGGGAGAGGGGCCGGGCGATCCGGGCCGGGCCCCCGCCGCCGCGCCTTACTTGTAGACGGAGACGCCCGGGACGGCTTCCTTGAGCTTCTCGACGCCCTCGGGGGAGACCTTGGCGCCGATCACGTAGACGGATTTGAGCGTCTTCATGTCCTTGAGGGCGTCGAGGCCGGCGTCGGTGACGTCGGTGCGGCTGAGGGCGAGGACCTGGAGGTTGGCCAGCCCCTTCAGGTGTTCGAGGCCCTTGTCGCCGACCTTGCTGCCGGTCAGGAACAGCATCGTCAGGCCCTTCAGCTCCTTCACCTGCTCCAGCCCGGCGTCGGTGACGGCGGGGCTCATCAGGGTCAGGGCGGTGAGCCCGGGGATCTCCTTCAGGACGGGCAGGGCGGCGTCGTCGAACTTCGGGTTGTCGATGTAGACGACCTGGAGGTTCGGCACCGTCTTCAGCAGGTCCAGGGACTCCTTGTCGCCGGGCCACCCCTTGAGGATGTTGACCGTCGCGACCTCCGCGCCGTCCTTCCCCTTGTCGATCGTCAGCGAGAGCCCGCGCGCGCCCAGTTCCAGGGCGAGGATCTTGCCCTTCGACTCGCCGATCTCCTTCTCGAGCGCGGCGATCTGCTCCTTGAGCTTGGCCGGGTCGTCGGCCGGGGCGGGGGGGGCCTCGGCGGGCTTGGCCTCCTCGGCCTTGGGCTCCTCGGCCTTGGCCTCCTCCGTCTTGGGCTCCTCGGCCTTGGGCTCGGCCTCGCCGTCGCGGGCCTTCTCCAGCTCGGCGATCTTGCCCTTCAGCTCGCCGGCCTCCTTCTGCAGGGCGGCGAACCGCTCCTTGAGCTGGGCCATCTCGTCGGCCGGGGCGTCGGCGGGGGCCGGCGCGGGCTCCTCCGTCTTGGCTTCCTGGGCGAAGGCCGGGGCGTTGAAGGCCAGGGCGAGGGCGAGCATGAGGAGGAGGGCTGTGGGGGCGGGGCGTCGGGGCGACGACATGGCGGGGCTCCCTGCGGTGTTGCGGCTTCGCACATTCGTGGGACGGTCAGGTTAACCCGGCCCGCGCGGCATCGCAACACGCCAGGGGCCCGCGCCCCCGGGTCGTCAGGCCGACGACCCGACACTTATCGAACCGCAGGTGGGCACGGTCCCCGCGGCGTCCGCCCCGGGGCCTCCCCGATGATTGCCCGAGCGGCCATCCTAACGGCCTTCCCCCCTGGAGGGGGAAGGTGGCCCGGAGGGCCGGATGAGGGGGGGACGAGCGAGACGGCCCCTGGAGTCCGAGGGGGTTTCCCATCCGACGGCCTGGGCCTTGATCCGAACACCGAGGCTCCGCGGGCAGGCTCCCCCTCATCTGACCGCTTCGCGGTCTGTCTTCCCCCACCGGGGGGGAAGACCGTCGGAGACCCGCGCCAGTCGGGACCGCCCCCTCCTCGACGTCGGCATCCGGAAAAGTGTCAGGGGGTCAGGAGAGGAGGAACTCCAGGTCCTCGCGGGTGAGGGTGGAGATCACGCGGTTGTCGGCGTTGAGGATGGCGTCGGCCAGGTCGCGCTTCTTCTGCTGGAGGTCGAGGATCTTCTCCTCGACGGTGTCGCGGCAGATGAGGCGGTAGGCGAAGACGTGCTGGGTCTGTCCGATGCGGTGCGAGCGGTCGATGGCCTGGGCCTCGACGGCCGGGTTCCACCAGGGGTCCAGCAGGTAGACGTACTCGGCGGCGGTCAGGTTGAGGCCCAGGCCGCCGGCCTTCAGGCTGATGAGGAAGATCGGGCAGTCGGGATCGTTCTGGAAGCGGTCGACCTTGGCGGCGCGGTTGCGGGTGCGGCCGTCGAGGTACTCGTAGGTCAGCTTCTCCTGGTCGAGCCGGTCGCGGACGATCCCCAGGAACGTCGTGAACTGGGAGAAGACCAGGACCTTGTGCCCCTCGGCGACGACCTCGGCCAGCGAGGGGAGGAGCATGTCGAGCTTGGCGCTGGGGCTGTCGGACAGCTCGGGGTTGACCAGGCCGGGGTGGCAGGCGGCCTGGCGGAGCCGGAGCAGGGCCTCCAGCACCTCGATCTTGGAGCGGTTCAGCTCGGTGGGGTCCTTCTTCAGGAGCGCGTCGCGGTAGTGGGCCCGCAGCTCCTCGTAGGCGCGCCGCTGCTCGGACTCCATGTCGCAGTAGAGGGTGGCCTCGGTCTTGTCGGGGAGGTCCTTGACGACCTCGGACTTGGTGCGGCGGAGGATGAACGGCTTGAGGGCCTTGGCGAGCATGCCGCGGTCCTCGCCCTCGGCGTTGGAGGCGGAGGCGTAGCGCTTGAAGACGGTGTCGGTGCCGAGCATGCCGGGGTTGAGGAACTCCAGCAGCGACCACAGCTCGCCGATGTGGTTCTCGATCGGCGTGCCGCTGATGGCCAGCCGGTGGCCGCTCTTGAGCAGGCGGACGGCCTTGGACGACTGGCTCTCGGCGTTCTTGATCGCCTGGGCCTCGTCGAGGATGACGTAGTCGAACTCCATGTCCACCAGCTCGGCGATGTCGGTGCGGAGGGTGCCGTAGGTGGTGACGATGAGGTCGTACCGGTCGAAGTCGGCGCGGAGGGGGTGGCGGCCGGGGCCGGTGTAGTCCAGCACGCGGAGCCGGGGGGTGAACTTCTCGGCCTCGGAGAGCCAGTTGAAGACCAGGGAGCGGGGGACGACGGCCAGGCTGGGCCCCTTGGCCTGGCGTCGGAACCGCCGGCGCTGGAGCAGGGCGAGGACCTGGATCGTCTTGCCCAGGCCCATGTCGTCGGCGAGGACGCCGCCGAACCCGAAGCGCTGGAGGTAGTCCAGCCAGCCGAGCCCCTCGCGCTGGTAGGGGCGCAGCTCGCCGTGGAAGCCGGGCGGGGCGTCGAGCGGGACGACGCCCTGGAACTGGCGGAGGTTCTGGCGGACCTTGGCGAATGCCTCGTCGATCTGGATCTCGGGCTGGTTCTCCAGGAGCGCGTCGAGGAGCCCGGCCTGGGAGGCGTTGAACCGCAGGCCGCCGTTCTCGGCCGACCCGAGGTCGGCGAGCAGGCCGTACCTCTTGAGCCAGTCGTCCGGGAGCATGCCCATGGAGCCGTCGCCCAGCTCGATCATGGTCTCGCCGCGGCGGGCGGCGGAGAGGAGGTCCGGCAGGCTGACGTTCTGGCCGCCGTAGTCCATGCCGCCGTCGAGGTCGAACCAGTCGATGCCGGTGGACAGGGCCAGCTTGAACTCGCCGGCGGGGCGGATCAGCTTCCCCTCGGCCTCGACGCGCCAGCCGGCCTCGACCAGCTCCTTGGTGACGGCGTCCATCACCTTGACGGGGATCTCCAGCGTGTTGGGATCCAGCCGGGGATCCTTGGCGAGGCGGAAGCCCAGCTCGAACAGCTTGATGTCGGCGGCGCTCTCGGTCTTGGGGTCGCGGCGGATCACCAGGCCCAGCTCCGTGGAGACGGCCAGGGGGGTGGTGCGGCCGGCGGGGATCAGGGCGCCGTCGTAGTCGAACTCCAGGTCGGCCAGGAGCTTGTCGGCGGCGAGCCCCCAGTTCTGCCGCGGCGAGCGCAGGGTGAGGGACGGCCGGGGCTTGACGACGATCTCGTCCAGGGGGAGCGTGTCGACCAGCTCGGCGGCCGGCACGCGGGCCTGGGCGAGGATCCGGCCGAGCTTCAGGTCCTGCTCGGGCTCGACGAAGCTGATCTCCTTCTCCTTCCGGAGCCGCTCGATCCAATCCATGACGCCGAGGTCGTCGAACCGCGCGGCGCGGCCGACGCCCAGGACGAGCAGGCCGGGGACGAGGATCAGGGGCTCGGCGAGGTCCATGCGGACGTCGCCGCGGCGGAGGCCGCCGCGCCAGGACCAGCGCTTGCCGCCGGACTCGGCGCGGATGTCCAGCGAGAACCGCCAGGGCTGGCCGTCGTCCCAGCGCATGGTCGGCGGGTCTTCCTCGCCGTCGGCGCGGCGGAGGCGGAGGCGGCCGGCGCGGGCGAGGCGCTCGACCAGCGCGGCGTGGTCCTTGCGCAGGATGAAGCGGCGGGTGCCGCGGAGCTCCGAGCCGGAGCCGCGCTGGCGCCCCGGCCGGGCGCGCGGGGCGAGGTCGGGGGGGCGGCCGTTGGCCGCCGCGGGGGCCTCGCCGGTCTCGGCGGCGACGCCCGCGGTGAGGGTGGGGACGCCGTGGTGGGCCTCGTCCAGCAGGGCCAGCAGCAGGCGGTCCTCGGGGTCGTACTTGACGTGGACCGCCTTCGGGGCGTACCACCAGGGGCGCAGCGGGCCCCACTCGCCGGTCGGCTTGCGCTGGCGGCGGGCCAGGTCGATGACGATCTGGTTGTGCGCCAGGCTGGCCGCGACGTCCAGGACGTAGACCAGCAGCCGCTTGGCGTTGCGGTTGACGGCCTTGGCGGCGCCCCCCTCGCCGCGGGCGGCGGCCTCGCGGCGCGCCTTGTTCCGCGCCGCGCGGGCCTCGCGGGCCGTGGCCGCGGTCCAGCCGGCGGGGGCGCCCTCGGCGCCGGCCTGGCCCGGCCCCTGGCCCGGGGCCCCGGCCGCGGGCCGGTCGCCGCGGCGCGGCTCGCGGGCCGCCGTGTTGCGCTACGTGGGGTTGCGGCCGCGCGTGGGGCGGGGG